>JBEGUX010000280.1:0-14552 GCA_041178685.1 Bacteroidota bacterium | reverse complement strand
TTCTTCCCGAGATCGTAGCGGGCGAGGGACCAATTGTTACCAGTGTATCAAAAAAATGATATCCCATGTTTGATCCTCCCTGGATGTATATATAGCCGTTGCAAACTCCTGTTCGTCCTGTAGGAGTTGCTATTAGTGCGCTTCCGGTATTTACATCAGTCACTGATAAGTTTTGTCCATTACTGTAAAAAGCACTTCCAATAGCCGGATCTAATACCAGATATGAAAAAGTACCTCCCGAAATAAAGAGGGAGTCGGTAAGTATGGTTAATCGGGATTGTGTTCCATCAATGATTTGTGTTGGCAGTATAGATATGATTTTTCGTTTTACGCCAAAATCGTTTCCGGTAGAATTATTAAAATTAATGGTCACATTATAGGAAGCTGTTGAAGAAGTTAAATAACGCCGGTCATTACTGCTAGCGTTCCAGGTTACGGTATAATTCCCGTTAATTACAGGAATGGAGTAAAATCCTGCACTATTTAAATTATATAAAATATTCCCCGGATTCAATGTGATGGTTCCGTTGGCTACTCCATTTTCCCCCGCATCTTGAATGCCGTTTTTATTCTTGTCGTCATATACTGTTCCTTGAATGTAACCATCCGGAGGCAATACGGTAAATGCATTGGGAAGTGAATCGATACTGGAAGAAGGATATTGTTGAATTTGTAGCTGAGGATCCAGATATCCTACGTACAATGTATAATTTCCGGTAGGAGCGGTCGCCGGAATGCTGAAGTCTGTTACATCAACAGTGTTGGGATCAATAATATTAACGGCGTTCCACATATTCCCAATAAAACTCCAGTCGGCCATCCGTATAACCGTACCACCTTGTCGCAAATAGATTTCATTGATATTTCCATTCGGCGAGGAAGCCTGAACAAACGAACCGTTGGAAGTAATCGTGGTGTTCAAGTGTTGTGTTCCAACGATAGCTGAATTATTTGTCATGCCAGTCAATTGAGCAGAAGCAGATGAAAAAATAAAAAAGAATACGGAGAGTAACTTTAGGATTTTCATGGCACGATCATTTAGGAGCAAGAAATGTAAGCAATTGCTGTTTACCATTGATGAAATTGCGACGATTATCGACTTATTGTCCCAAAATGAAAAAGGCCGCAATTTGCGGCCTTTCCCTACTTAAAATTTAGTGATTTTATTCTCCCTGGAAAGTTTTATCGCTATTGATGACAGTAACGGTGTTTACGGGGAAAGGGTAGACATTAACAATTTCATCCTCGGCCAATATTTCTTGGGTAAGCGATGCTTTCAGTCCGTTCGAGTACGACATTGGAGATGCTGCTCCATTCTTAAATGTTTCAACCAAAGGATTAACCTCGGATTCGTCGGTAACGACCACCCATTGCATATTACCGGTTTGCCAGTATTTTTTCATAGCTGCGTTTACTTGTTCGCGGGTTAAATTACCAAGCAACACATCCAGTTCTTGAATCCAGTCTTTTCTGCCATAAAAACGAGAGTCGAGAGCATATCCAAGTTTCTTAGCCATGCCTTCAACATATAATTTAGAATAGCTACGCAGGAAGTCGCGGGTTTGTTGAAAATCTTCCTCGCTCATTCCGTTGTTGATGAGTTCGTTCATCTCGCGAACGGCCATGTGCATGGCAAATGGAGCATGACCTACACGCAGATCTTTCAATTCTTCGTACTGACCTTTCAATCCTTTTGCCGTTTGTACAGGACGCAGCCAGATGCTGAAGTAATTCATGCTGCGCGGAGTTCCGGCAGGCGGTAACATATTACCACCACCACCTTCGTACCATTCCACATACGTGTAATCGCCGTAATTCATCGAACGTGCTTCGCGGATTTTTTGGTACAAACGGGAATAAGATTTTCTGTGTTCCCCTAACCAAGAGTTCGCAACCATCAAAGCAGCAAAAGAATCATTACTTCGTGTGATATCCATTGGGAAACCGGCAGAGATGGCCGATCCAAGCGCCCCGGGCTTTGAAATGATGGTAACATTTGTGCCATTTATCGGCGATGCTGTCGCTGGCTTGAAAGCCACAGGCTTCGCATCAGATAATCCGGAAATGTCACGCTTCAACTGATCCGGAAAGCTCGCAGGAAAATCACCGGCGATACCAATCATTACATTGTTGCGTGTGAAATAATTGCGGTAATGATTTTTAATATCATCAACAGTAATAGACGAAACTCCGATGGAAGTTCCTTGCTTCAGATGTTGATAGGGAGTTCCTTTAAACAAAACATATTCAAGATATTTTTTGCCATACTCCTCATCCGAAGATTGACGAATAACCTCATCGACAAAATTTTTCTGATTGGAACGAACGCGCTCGACATCACTTGAATCGAATGCGGGATTGAGCAGCACATCTTTGACTAGTGCATAAAAATCGTTGAGATACAATTTTGGACATTCAAATCCAATAATGGATACTTCTTTATCAACGAAACTTCCCATTCTTGCTGCCCAAGGATACATTGTTTTTTGAAGCGCAGAGGTAGAATAGTTTTTGGTGCTTCCTTCGGTCAGAAGACTTGCCGTTAACATCGTCAAGCCTTCTTTACCTTGAGGGTCGGAGACAGATCCGTTACGGAACATCAAGCGGATAACTACTTTGCCGGAGTTTGGCATAGGTAGTGATACGACTTCCTGAGCTAATACATTCAGCGAAGCCGTGAAAAGAATCGATAAGAAAAATATAGTTTTTTTCATGGCTAGCTTATTTAAGATTTTCATTGTCGTTTGGTGAAATGGTGCCAATGGTAAGGCGTTCCGGCGTAAAATACTTTTTAGCTACACGTTGCAAATCAGCTGGCGTAACCTTATCGTAGTTGGCATAATAGCGGTTCAGCGATTCCGGATCGCCGCTAAGCCAGGTAAAGAAGCTAAGATTTTCAGCAATGGCTGTCGGATTATCAATGCGCATGCGGAATGAGTTCTTGATGTTCATACGTGCGGCTTCCATCGCTTTCAAATCAGGATTTTCGATTTTCGCTTTCTCCAGCGTTTCCGTGATACGGTCTTTCACATACTGCATATCGCTTACGTTGACTAGCGAAGCTTCCACACTTACAAGAAACGGATCACGTGTATTGTATGCACCACCTTCTACCGAACGAACCTTTTGTTCATTAATCACCAATGATTCGTAGAGCGAAGAGTTTTCGGAAAACAACATCGAGCACAAAATGTCGATAGCATTGAAATCCAGATCGGCATCATTATATCCCGGCCCTTTGAAATTAAGACTCAGGTACGGCGGGAATCCTCCCTTTTTGAGATGTGTTCTTCGAGTTTCTTTTTGTTCCGGTTCAGACGGAATGGTACTCGTATAGGTTCCGGCTGCCCATTTCCCAAAATACTTTTGTGAAAGACCTTCCACCTGTTCGCGAGTTACATCTCCCACGACGATGATGGTGCAATATTCCGGACGATAAAATCGCTGGAAGAATTCCAGGGAATATTCGTATTGATTCGGCATATCAACAATGTCATTAAAGAACCCCATCGTTGTATGCTTGTAAGTATGCTGATCAAAAGCAGCATCTTGTACCAACTCATTGAGCTTAGTGTAAGGATTAGCGGAGTTTTTGGTGTACTCACCTTTGACCGCTCCTGCTTCCGTCTTAAAGCCTTGCACTGAGTATTTTAAATACTGAAAACGATCTGCCTCCAGCTCAAACATCGTCTCGAGTTTGGCAGAACTTCCGGTCATGTGATATACCGTACGATCAAGACTTGTATTCGCATTGGCGGAAGCACCGGTTGACTTCAGAATTTCACTATACTTTTCCTTGGGATATTTCTCGGTACCGCGGAACATCATGTGCTCAAAAAAGTGTGCAAATCCGGTATGGCCAGGTTCTATTTCATTACGCGATCCTACGCGGACAACAATATAAAAAGAAGCAATACCAGGAGAGGCGTAAGGCACTGTGACTACGTTCAGTCCATTCGCCAGCTTCTTCTGATAAATAGGAGACGAAAGAATTTTTTCAGCATCCGGTGGAGCCGAAATTAAGGCGGTATGAAGCAGAAGAGCTCCCACCAATGTTAAGAGGATTTTTTTCATGATCTCAGGAAGAATACGTTTGCCACGAAGATAGTAACTACACACGAAACAAAGTACAGCTCTACTTTTGACCTATTCACACTAAAAGTAGGGGTGCAAAATTCACCTAAAAATAGGGGTGGAATGTTCCATTATTATTAGATAAACTTGCCTCACTTTTGACGTGCCACTATGCTTCAAGGCTCCCCCGAACTGGATATTAAATCCGGTGTAGTTGACTCTGATGACTTGCTCATTCGCAAGGGGAATCAGTTGCACGTAATTATGCTGCAGATGATCGCCATTTATGGTGTAGTCTATAGCATCGTAAATTATTTACAGGGAAAATACGAAGAGCTTGTTTTTATTTTACCGGTTGTCCCCGGTGTAGCTATTGCTTATCTTTTATATGCAAAAGGATATACAAAAAGCTCCAAAATCTGGAACCTTTTTCAGGTAGTTTTTTCTATTTCCGGCTGTTGTTTAATTACGACTCCGGCCACTTTTATTGTTGCCTTCTTTGTTCCCATTATGATTGGAATATTAATTGTGTTTCAAGGACAAGAACGCAAGCTTGGATATTTTCTAGCAGCAATTTCATTTATTGACCTGGTCTTCTTGCTCACTACCGATATTCGTATTGCTAATGTTCCGATGCTTTCCAAGGAAGCATTGCGCATAGAGTGGATGATTAATACTATCGGTGCAGCGATCCTTTCTACGCTGCAGATCACCTTTATTCTTTCCTTGAATAATTCGGTGCAGCGCAGGCTAATTAAAAAATCAATCGAGCTCAATGATAGTAATGTTCAATTGCAGACAGCTATCACTACGCGCGATACAATGATGTCTGTACTTTCACACGATTTACGCTCTCCTCTGATTTTGTTAAATTCCAGTATGGAGCTGATGCGACCTTCTAAAATGGCTCCGGAAGATCAGGAGAAGTTAATGTTTCAATTGCGTAATCGAACACAGCAAACACTTTCATTAGTCGATAATCTCTTGCTTTGGTCCAGGAATCAATCGGAGTCCGTCAAATATATTCCTTCAGCATTGCCAATTTCCGGAGTAGTGAAATTTATTAGTGACTATACTCAGCTTTTGCAAAGCGAAAAGCAAGTAAGTGTGACGATCAATAGTCCATCGGATGGTAACGTATTTGCCGATAAAGATCTCCTCGATTGTATTTTGCGCAATATCATCTCTAACGCCTATAAGTTCACGCCTCGCGGAGGAGCCGTCAATATTTCTATATCAAAGAGCAGCAATCAGTGGAATTTTAGTATTAAAGACTCCGGACAAGGAATGACTCCGGCTGCACTGCAGAAATTAAGTAGCGGAATTAGTTTTACAACAATTGGTACTGCCAATGAAAAGGGACATGGCTTGGGCTTGCAACTAGTCAAAGACTTTTTGCAACTTCACAATTCTCGCCTGAAAATATCTTCGGAAATAGGAGTGGGCAGTGAATTCAGCTTCACACTTCCGGCGGCTGATTAATCCATTCAATAAAGCTTCCTGAAAAAATTTAACGCCGACCACGTGATGGTCCGTTCCTACGCGTTGATCCGCTATTTTTAGATCGATTCCGTTTGTCCGGATTGTTCCGTACCGGACGAGAATCAACCCTATTTTTTTTCGATGTTGGTTGGACTGTTCGTTTAGGGTTTTCGGTAGACGAAGATTCGGAAGTCAATGCTAGTATTCGTTCGCTTTCCTCCGGCGTGAGATCACGCCATTCGCCAACTGGAAGTCCTTTCAGACTCACATTCATTATTCGAATACGCTCTAGTTTTAATACTGCGTAACCAAAGTATTCGCACATTCTGCGAATCTGACGATTTAGACCTTGAATAAGGGTTATCCGGAAAGTTGTTGGGCTTTCCTGAACCACCTTGCACTTTTTCGTCATAACACCAAGCATAGGCACACCACGTGCCATTCCCTCAATGACCTCTGTGGTCAGTGGCTTATCAACAGTCACGATATATTCTTTCTCGTGCTTGTTGCCGGCTCGAAGAATCTTATTGACAAGATCTCCATTGTTCGTCAGAAAAATTAATCCTTGTGAGTCTTTGTCCAATCGACCAATCGGAAAGATGCGTGTGCTGTGATTCACAAACTGAACGATGTTATCACGGATACCTTCTTCTGTTGTCGATGTCACACCAACGGGTTTATTTAGAGCGATAAGTACCAGATCTTCCTGACCGCGAGGCTCCAGCTCCATGCCATTTACGCGAACACGATCGCCGGGCTTTACCTGATCACCAATAGCAGCACGACGGCCATTGATAAAAACATTTCCCTGAGATATATAACGGTCGGCTTCGCGACGTGAGCACATTCCTGTGTCACTAATGAATTTATTCAAACGAACCGGTCCGTTGTTCATGGCGCAATAAAGGTGAAAGTAAAACTGGAAATAAGGAAGAGAATTATTTTTCCACCTTTTCTATGCAAATGCCGACATCCATGATACCGGGCAATGGGTTCATGCGCATCGCTTGCTCCAGTTCAAATTTGTAGTTGCCGGATTGAGGGAAAACAAATCCCTTTTTAAATAAAATTTTATTATCCCAGATATCGCCCATACCATCGCCCATCCATTCGCCACGTTCATCGGCTAAAATCAATTCTACCGTGTCGCGTGCCATTCTACCATCGGGTGTGAAGGTGTTCAGAAATACATATAGATTACTGAAACCGTAGCTACCGGCATTCCGGACATTGATGTAGATATTATGAGGGTTTACTGTATCAACGATATTAGCTTCCAATTTGACAACATTATTCAACTCCCAGCGATTATCATTCAATTTGACGTGCTCATCAATTACTACAGAGTTATCACAGGCGACGAATGTGGTCAGTAAAAAAGCGAATACGATAAGTGATAATCGTTCCCCGATTCCGGTAATCATTGGCATTACTGGTTTTTATTTGGTTGTTGTCGCGGAGGACGGTTGGAGGATGGCTGTTGACCATCTTTGGGCGGCTGCTGTTGCGGCTTGTTTCCTTGGGAACGATCAGCATGCGGCTGTTGAGGTTTTTGTCCTTGACCTTGCTGCGGTTTTCCTTGTGGTCTATTTCCCTGCGGACGTTGTCCTTGTTGTTGTGGACGATTACCGGCAGTTTGTTGCTGTCCTTCTTGTTGTGGTTTTTCGCCGGCAGGACGATCTTTTCCGCCACCGGGTTTCCGCTTCTTCTTCTTTTTCTTTTTATCCATCCGGTCGATACGATCCTGACCAACTACGTTCAGGTAGTCAGGTTCTTTTTCGACCTCTTCAACTTCCAGCCACTCTCCTTCTAGAAGGTCGCCAACTTTCTGACCGGATTTATTTAATGCGATGATTTCTTTTACACGATCTACCGGAACGGCTACCCAATTTCCACCATCAGGACCGTCAAGACCAGCTCCCGGACGACGATCCGAAGCGTAGCAATACCACATCAATCGTTTGAAGATATCTGTCTTTTGATGAAGCGCACGTCCTTTTTCGGTCTCTAACGTAATGTTAGTTGCCGGGAAATCGCGCATGATATCCATGTAGCTGTCGAGTTCGAAATTCAGACAACACTTCAGCTTGCCGCACTGTCCGGCAAGTTTTGCAGGATTCAATGCAAGATTCTGATAGCGCGCAGCTCCGGTGGTAACCGTCCGGAAATCCGTTAGCCATGTTGAACAGCAAAGTTCCAGTCCGCATACACCAATTCCGCCAACACGACTGGCTTCTTGTCGCATTCCAATCTGTCGCATCTCGACACGAATTCGAAACTCATCCGCCAATCGCTTGATCAGCTCACGAAAGTCGACACGTTCGTCTGCAGTATAAAAAAATGTTGCTTTCTTTCCGTCGCCCTGAAATTCAACATCACTCAATTTCATTTGAAGTTTGAGCGATTGAATGACAGATCGCGAGCGAATCATCATTCCCGACTCTTTATCCTTTACTTCGTGCCACTTCTCAATTTCGTTGGGTTTAGCCCTGCGATAGAGTGCACGAATGGCATCAGAAGATTCGGTGAGACCTTTTTTGCGAAGCTGAAAACGTACCAACTCGCCGGTCATCGAAACAACGCCCACATCATGACCGGGCGATGCTTCCACTGCTACGACATCTCCCACCTTCAAATCGGGAACTTCCGCATTGCGGAAAAATTCTTTTCGACTGCCTTTGAATCGAACCTCAACGATATCGTACGGTGTTTGCCCGTGCGGCAATACCATATCCGTTAGCCAATTGTATACGTTCAGCTTGTTGCAACCTCCCGTACCGCACGTGCCATTATTACGGCAGCCGCCCGGTTGACCATCTTTTCCGCTACTACACGATGAACAAGCCATATATTTGGATTATCAAATACCTATTTTTACAAAAATAAGCAATATTGATGATTATTTAATCGTCTGGAAACCAGTATAATTAACTATTTCTGCACGGATTAATCACCATCACAATTGATCATTTCGAACGACCGATCAGCGAATTAAGATGAAGAAGATTTGTTTACGTGGTTCCATCTTATACTTTCTACTGATAATCTCGGCTTCTGTTACAGCGCAAACTTCTAATTACGGCAATTGGATGGTCTATGCAATTAATGGAAGAATAAATCAGCGCTGGGAAATTGTAGGCGACTATCAATATCGAAATTATAACAGCTTTGGTGATCTTCAGCAGATTCTTCTTCGAACGGCATTGCAATATGAATTCAATAAAAAAATAGCTGTGGGATCCGGCTATACGTTTTCTTTCGTTGAAAATTATTCAGGAGACAACAAACGCAGTGCTATAGAACATCGGATCACGCAACAGCTCATTCATAAAGCGCTAAGTGGTAAATTTTCCTTATCGCAACGAGTTCGTGTGGAGGAGCGTTTTTTACCGGATCAATTTAGAGTTCGTTTTCGATATGCATTGGCAGCCAGATATTTCATCGGGGGAAAGCAATCGTGGTATCTAAGCTCTTTTGATGAGTTGTTTGTCAATACGTCAGGAACTTGGTACGATCAAAACCGTTTTTTTATCGGATTCGGTTATCGCTTTAATGACCACTTTCGTATTGAGACGGGTAATCTAGCAATCAATCAGCGTTCTGTGAACAGGAATCAATTGTTCACGCAGTTTATTCACACCTTTGATTGGTGATACGAAGAAAATAATTTGAATTATTTGCTGTTCAGCAACTGGAAAATCTTGAAAGAAAGATCCATGAACAACATCTTATAGTTAGCGTTTCGTTCCACGTGATAATGCGCCTCGTCGAGTAATTGTATAAAACGCTCAGCGTTGCCTTGATGTATGAAAGGAGCAAATCGCTTGAAATTATCTTTTTCTTTTCCCTCAATGCGAACAAGCTTCTCGTCGCCATAGTTGATGAGCAAGCACTCACGCACAATGGAGAGTGAATATTCAAAAAAAGCTTTTTGCCGTTCTCGCCCAATAGCTGCCAACTGATCGCATAATTCCTGTATGCGAACAATGTTCAATTTCAAACAAGCGCGCATCCACTCGAGGAATAGTGTAGCGTCATCGGCATCCGGATCTTCTTCTTCCAATAATTGCTGAGCTAGTCGATAATTTCCTTCTGCACGACGGCTAACCGCTTTTGTCACTTTGGTATCAGCGTCCGGGATCAACGATAACCCTTTAAAAATATCTTCGTCAGTCAGCCGGTTAACCTTTACCAATTGTGTTCGTGAAAGAATGGTAACCGGAATTGTTTCATCATTTTCAGCAACGAGTATAAATAAAGTCTTCTCTTCCGGCTCTTCCAGAATTTTAAGTAAAGCATTCGCCGTTTCTGTTCGCATCTTCTCGGGCAACCACATTATTACAATGCGAAACGACCCTTCAACAGATTTTAACGAAAGCCGCTGGATGATACTGCGAGCTTCGTCCACCGGAATGAAGCCTTGCTTGTTTTCAGCTTCCAGCGCATTCATCCAATCCTGGTAATTCAAGTAAGGATTGTTGAGCACAGCTTCACGGAAAACGGTGATAAAATCGGCGCTTAGTGGTTTGGAAACCTTTTCCTTGGTAACTATCGGGAAAGAGAATATAACATCAGGATGCACCAGCTTGGCAGACTTCAAACACGAAGAACAATTACCACAAGCATCTTGTCCATCTGATTGTAAACACAACAGATTTTGTGCATAAGCCAAAGCCATAGGAAGTGCGCCACTACCTTCGGGGCCTAAAAACAACTGCGCATGACTGATACGGCCTTCTGAAATCGCAGTTGATAACCGCTCTTTTAACGCTTTTTGTCCGATGATGTCCGAAAATTGCATGGCCTGACAAAGGTAATTATCTTTTCGCAGGCCGCTATCCGCTAAATGTGAACATCTGTAACTTCGCGGCTCTTTTTTATCTTTGCCGCCACTATGATCACTCCGGATGCTATTGACTTTTCAGGAAAGCGCGCCTTGGTGCGAGTTGACTTCAACGTACCACTCGACAAATCATATTCAATAACTGATGATAGTCGTATTCGTGCAGCACTCCCTACTATAAAAAAGATTCTTTCAGGCGGTGGAAGCGTCGTTCTGATGAGTCATTTGGGACGACCGCTAAAAAAATTAAAAGAAGACGGTTCACTGGATGTCCAAAAGTTTACGTTGAAACATACTGTTTCACTTACTTCGGAATTGTTGGGTATTCCGGTTCAGTTTGCCGATGATTGTATCAGCGATGCCGCGTTTCAATCTTCTGCCTCGTTACAACCGGGTGAAGTTTTTTTGCTGGAAAATCTACGGTTCTATAAAGAAGAAGAAAAAGGGGATTCGTCTTTCGCCGAAAAACTATCGCGTCATGGTGATATTTACGTCAACGATGCTTTTGGAACGGCGCATCGTACTCATGCATCTACTGCCATCATCGCACAGTTCTTCCCTTCATCGAAATGTTTTGGTTATTTGATGGCAGCTGAATTGGAGAATGCGAAAAAAGTCATGGACAATGCAGCTCGGCCTTTCACGGCAGTGATGGGCGGCGCTAAAGTCAGCGATAAGATACTCATCATAGAAAATCTTATCGGTCGTGCGGACAACATTATCATAGGTGGCGGAATGGCTTACACCTTTTTCAAAGCAATGGGCGGCAGTATCGGCAATTCTCTCGTGGAAGCAGATAAACTAGATCTTGCCCTTTCTCTTATCGAGAAAGCTAAAGCGGGGAACTGTAATTTATTATTACCTATCGACTCTATTGTCGGTGATAAGTTTGATAAAGATGCGGCTACCGACATTTCTGATAATCTTTCTATTGCCGATGGCTGGATGGGGCTCGATATTGGCCCTAAAGCACAAGCCGCTTTTTGTGAGGTCATTAGAAATTCAAAAACCATTTTATGGAATGGTCCGATGGGTGTTTTTGAAATGGAGAAGTTTTCATCCGGAACACGTGCAGTTGCGCAGGCAATTGCTGATGCTACGGCTGCCGGAGCGTATTCACTAATTGGCGGAGGAGACTCTGCCGCTGCGGTTAATCAATTCGGATTTGCTGATAAAGTATCGTACGTTTCCACCGGCGGAGGCGCACTACTGGAGTATTTCGAAGGAAAAGAATTGCCGGGCGTTGCTGCTTTGATGCAATAATTCGTAAACCGGTTATTAGTTTTCTTTCGCAGGAAATTGTTCGTCGACTTCTTCTTCCAGATTTTTTAACACCGGTAAAATAAAAGGAGCAGTCTTCAGCAAAGGATAATATAGTTTTGATTCTGCTTTTGTATCCGGCAAAATCCAGCGGTATTTCGTGTCTGCTTTGTGGAAAAAATAAATGAGCACACTTGCTATCACAGCGAATTTCACTAAGCCAAATAGTGCTCCCGCAATTTTATTGAATAGTCCCATCATAGTTACTGTGATGAGACCTTCAAACAGTTTGCTCAAAAGAATCATGCCGATCCAAATCGTGAGAAAAACAAGAAACAAAGAAACATACCGTACGGTTGAAGGTCCGGCGCCCAGCAGCTCGCTGACTTTTGGTGAAATCATTTCCGCCAGTTCAAATCCGCAATACAACCCCAGAAAAAAGGCGCCGAAGTTCGCAATTTCATAAACAAACCCGTTGAGAAAGCCTCTCACAATTCCAATCAATAAAACAACGCCAAGAAAAATATCAAGCCAGTTCATGTTTCAAAAGTAGGACTTTACCATAACTGAATTTACGTGAACAAGTTTGATTTATTGAATGGATTGTTGACAACAGAAATTACTTAGATTTGAAGAGATGAATCCCGCGACACTCCCCGTAATCGATATTGAACCATTTCTTGCCAACGGTAATGAAGCTAAAAAAAGACCCATAGCCGAACAACTTCACGAAGCCTGTAGAACTTATGGTGCATTTTACCTCAAAGGACACGGCATCAACAACAAGGCTGTTCTTGGGAACATGAAATCGTTTTTCGCACTCAGTGAACCGCAGAAAAACGCGATTGCTATCCGTGAAGGTGGTTTCACGCGCGGCTATATTGGTATGGGAGAAGAAAGTGGCTCGGATGCATTGGAAGTGAAGGAAGCATTTTCGTATGGGTATTCCTGGGAAAAAGGAAGAACACCTGAAAATAGTATGCAAGGAGAGAATGTCTGGCCCACGGCAGAATCACTACCTGATGGTTGGCAACACAGCATGGAAGAGTTTTACGCACAGATGATTCGTGTTGCAGAAGGATTGACGCGCGCTTTTTCGTTGAGTTACGGAATGGAAGAAAATCATCTCGCTGCGTTTTGTACAAGCGGCGACACTATATCCTTAATGCGACTCTTCCATTACTTCCCGTATCAAACGGCCGATAAAAAATTTCCCCGGCAACACGATCGCATTGGTTCCAGCCCACATACTGACTGGGGGTTTTTAACGTTGATACTTCAGGAAGATGGCGTTACCGGATTACAATTGCACAAAGACGGTGCATGGTTTGACGTTCCGCCCGTGCCTGATACATTGATGGTTAATTGCGGAGATTATTTTTCGTTGTTAACGAGCGGCGAATATATTTCGCCATTGCACCGTGTTGTATCGGAAGGGAAAGAACGAATGTCCGGCGTTTTATTCTATTATCCATCGTACGACGCAAAGATTCCGTTATTAGGAAACCAAACGTATAGTCTTTTTACAAATCAACTGGAAGATGGTGGAGTCGTTGATGCGTCATCAATTACTGAAAAACCTTTCGGGCAATACATCCGCGAGAAGTGGGAGCAAGTGCAACGTTTAGATAAACATTAATTGTTTTGAGTATCAGGTATAGTTTTTACAGGAAAAGAAAGTTAAAAACATGAAAGTAAAATTGCTATTAATCTGTTGCTTCATTGCATCTGTGATGAAGTCAGTAGCGACTTCTCCTTACGATATTTCAGCATTTGTTCCACCAACTTACGAGTTGATGGATTCTGTTTCAGGCGATTTAAATAATGACGGTAATGTTGATGTGTTGGTATTGCTTCGAACGATCGGTGAGGATACACTACTACAATTGGAAGAAAACTACATCAAACGACCTTTGCTTATTCTTACCGGAAAAGCAGACGGCACTTTCAAACTAGCAGCGCGCAACGATAATGCGGTCTATTGCCGTGAATGTGGAGGCGCATTCGGGGATCCTTATGCATCCATCAGCATTGAAGGAAACAGTTTTACCATTTCCCACTACGGTGGAAGCTCCTGGCGCTGGTCAAGGGAAATAACTTTTTCCTATTCAGCAAAAGAAAAGGATTGGTTACTGGTGCGTGACGGTGGCGAAGAGTTCAATGTTGCTGATCCCGAAAAAGTAACATCAAGCTACAGGACCTCCGCTGATTTTGGTAAAGTACTCTTTGTAAAATTTGATATCTATCAGGATCAATGATAACGACTGGTCAATAGCACGTTAGATTTTTTCAAGATAATTAGGACATTAAATTCTAATACGATTCTAAAAGTATCAGCGTGCTTGCGCCGCCGCTGAATAAATAGAATCCCAAAGCAGTGCGCGTGATTTCAGCGCTTCGATTACTTCAGTCTCGCATTCCTTCCACTTCGTATCATCATCACCGCACAATTCTTGTGTCATCTGCAATGCAAGCTCACCATGATGACCACCATCCACCTCGATGTGACGTTCGATATAGTAATGTAAGATGTCGAGCTTATCAGGAAACTGCAATTTTAATTCGTTGATTAATTGCAGAAACATATCCGGAATCAAATCTTCTCTTCCAAAAGTGAATACGCCGGCAATCACGTGCAACTTTCCGGTATGGATAACACGAAAAGTATTTTCGACAAAGTGTCGGGCACCTTCCGGAGCAGCTACTAGTTCAAGTGCAGATGAAATATTAGCACCGTTTGTAATGGCCGAGGTGAATGCATCCATCGATTGCATGTCGCATCCGGCTTGCTGCATTGCTTCACGGTACAATTCGAAGTGACTAATTCTACGGCCATGTTGATCGACATCACTTTCTTCTCCGGTAACGATCTCGTTGATCAGGTAGCGAGTGT
>JBEGUX010000279.1:0-3092 GCA_041178685.1 Bacteroidota bacterium | reverse complement strand
AAAGCGATGAAAGCCGGTCCAAACACACTGGCCTGGGTAAATCAATCCAACTTCTTTTCATTGTTTTACCAAGGCAATGTGACGATTTTAGACAATATTCCTCCGCTTGATTTTGCAGCTGGTCGTGACATCATGTGCTGGACGGATGACTACGACCGTAATTTTCATGTTTTTTACCGCGGCGATACAGCTACTATAGAAACCTTTGCACCGGACTCCTTTAAAGTAGGTTATGGAATTATGGCTTATGTAGATCAGCTGGGGAATTTTAATGCATTTTACAACGGAGGCACGAGCCGACTGCTTTCTGATCGGCCAACGTTTTTCAATGTAGTGGGCAATGTGATTGTTTACGCCTATAACAATCAGCTGAATGTTTTTTACGAAGGCCGGAGTTATCCCGTCGAACGCTACATTCCCAACAACGTGAAGGTGGGCATGAATGGTGTTGCCTATCTGGATCCCGGGGGCGCTTTAAAGTACTTTTATAAAGGGAAATCATACCCGGTAACCACCGAATTTGTGACGGAATATACCGTTACCGGCGATGTGCTTAAAATTGAAGTAGGCACGAATACCAACCAGTTTTTCTGGGAGGGACAACTTTACGAGTAACCGCTTCCATTCAATAATTGAAGTGGTCGGGCGTTTCAAGGAAGTATTTTCGTTACATTTGCCGCTTCAAAAGCCCTAAAAGCCCTATTTATGTCGTATTTATTCACCTCTGAGTCCGTGTCCGAAGGACACCCGGACAAAGTCGCCGACCAGATTTCCGATGCGCTCATCGATTATTTTCTGGCCTACGACCCATCCTCTAAAGTTGCCTGCGAAACCCTGGTTACTACCGGACAAGTTGTTCTTGCCGGTGAAGTAAAATCAAAAGCATACCTCGATGTGCAGGAAATTGCACGCGAAGTGATCAAGAAAATCGGTTATACCAAGGCCGAGTACATGTTCGAAGCTAACTCTTGCGGTGTTTTCTCCGCCATCCACGAACAGTCTGCAGATATCAACCAAGGCGTTGAAAAGAAAGATCCTTGGAAACAAGGTGCCGGCGACCAAGGGATGATGTTCGGCTACGCTTCCCGCGAAACCGACACCTATATGCCATTGCCACTTGAGCTTGCGCATCTCTTGCTGCGTGAACTCGCCGATATCCGTCGCGAAGGAAAAGTGATGAAGTACCTCCGCCCGGATGCAAAAAGCCAGGTGACCATCGAATACAACGATCATCACCAGCCGGTGCGTATAGATGCAATCGTCATCTCTACACAACACGACGATTTCGCACAGGAAGCTGCGATGGCTGCTAAGATCCGGAAAGATGTGATCGGCATCCTCGTTCCACGCGTGATGAAGAAATTGCCTAAGCGTGTTCAGGCGTTATTCAACAATAAAATCAAATACCACGTCAATCCTACCGGTAAGTTCGTTATCGGCGGACCTCACGGCGATACCGGTCTTACCGGACGTAAAATCATCGTTGACACGTACGGTGGAAAAGGTGCACACGGTGGTGGTGCTTTCTCCGGAAAAGATCCTTCTAAAGTGGATCGCTCTGCAGCTTATGCTACGCGCCATATTGCGAAGAACATGGTAGCTGCCGGCCTTTGCGACGAAGCATTGGTACAAGTTGCCTACGCAATCGGTGTCGCTGAGCCGGTTGGTCTTTATGTTAATACATACGGTACTGCAAAAGTTGATATGAGCGATGGTGAAATCGCACGCGAGCTTGGAAATATCTTTGATATGCGTCCTTACGCTATCGAGAAGCGTTTCAAACTGCGCACACCGATTTATCTGGAAACAGCTGCTTATGGTCACATGGGCCGCAAGCCGGTGACGATCACCAAGACCTTCAACAAAGGAAAGGCTAATGAGAAATCAGTTAAAGTTGAATTGTTCCCTTGGGAAAAGCTCGACTACGTTTCAAAGATCAAGCGTGCCTTCGGCATCCGCTAATCAAGAACCATTAATACATGAAAAAGCCCCGTCGAAAGACCGGGGCTTTTTTTGTTGTCCAATATTTTTTTACGCCGAGTGTTCTTTAACGATGCGTGTCAGCCATTTTAACATGAGTAAAATACCTAGCGCTGCGCATAACGTCAACACAAAATTGAACCAGAAGAAGTCCGCCTTGTTATCGTAGCTGTCCCACATTGATGCAAGAACACCGGATAATTTATTTCCAATAGAAGTTGCCAAGGCCCAACCGCCCATCATCAGTGCAGTGATACGCGGAGGACTGAGTTTGGAAACGAGTGAAAGCCCCATCGGACTGAGACAAAGTTCACCAAATGTTATCACTCCGTACGTGCCAATAAGCCACCATGCTGAGCTTTTCTCCATGCCGTTATTGCAAGCAGCTACAGCGCCCACCATCACCAGTGTCGACAATGCTGTGATCAGGAGCCCAATGAAAATCTTACCGGGCGTAGAGGGTTCTTTTTTACGGCGACGTAAAAACGTGAATACTGCAATAACAACCGGCGTCAGGAGTACAACGAAAAATGGATTGATTGACTGGAACAACTCCGTGGATAATAAATGTACTTCACCACCTTCCGGCGGACGCTGTGATCCGGGAACATTCTTAAAGTAGGGATTGATGGTGACTCCCTTTATAATTTTTCCGTCAGCATCTTTAGAGGTGCGAAACTGATTATCAGTAACAGGAAAAGAATCTTGTTGGTATACAACATCTTGTACCATACCCAGTGTGCGTGCTGTCGGAACGACGTTTGCAGGCAATTCTCGATCCGTATAGCTTTCCGCCCACGTGGTAAGTGCCGTTCCGTTTTGTTTGAATACTGCCCAAAATATAATTACGACACCATAAATAGCCAGTAACGCCTTCACCGGACGACGATCTTCTTTGTCGAGGCGGAATAAAAGTGAAACATAGAAAAGCGCTACCGGTAATGCTCCGAAAAGAAAAGCATCGGTCGAGTCGGAGCCGAAAACATTTCCCGGAATCATCCATCCCAAAAAACCGGCAATAGCAGCAGGCAATAGCACCATACCGAAAACTCCGGAGATACTCATATCACCGGGCTTTGTCTCGCGGCGCACATCAACGTGCTTGTAATGCT
>JBEGUX010000278.1:0-2793 GCA_041178685.1 Bacteroidota bacterium | reverse complement strand
AGTACCAATAACTAACAGAATATCCGCGGTACTTATCAAGTCAGCAGCATCTTCCAATGCAGGAACAGCTTCACCAAACCAGACGATATGCGGACGCAACTGTGATCCTTTGGAGCATTTGTCGCCAAGATTAAGTTCCCATCCTTCAATGTTGACGATTTCAACTGGCTTTATAGTACTTCTTGCTTTACGGATTTCACCGTGTAAATGCAGAATGGAAGTGGAACCGGCACGTTCGTGCAGATCATCTACATTCTGCGTAACGATAGAAACCTTGTATTTTGATTCCAGCTCAACCAGCGCCCGATGAGCCGGATTTGGTTGCGCTTCCAGAACTTGCTTTCGCCGTTGGTTATAAAATTCAAGTACCAACGCACGGTCTTTTTCCCAAGCTTGTGGAGTAGCCACATCTTCAATGCGGTAGTTTTCCCAGGTGCCATCGCTATCGCGAAAGGTTTTGATACCACTCTCAGCACTGATACCGGCTCCGGTAAGAACAACAATATGTTGCTTAGTATTAAACAAAATAGGCGCCGTCTGAAAATTTAAAACCATTTAATAAGTCGCGGATGTTCATCTTTTGTTTTCCGGCTAACTGAAGTTCAAGGATATCGATACAGCCATCAGTCGTATACACACGGAGGAAAGTCTTTTGATCCGTTTCAACATGACCAGGCGACTTCAAATCAACCGTGGCTTTTGGCTGTGCTCGTAGTATTTTGCAATCGATCGAGGTATTATTGTTGTGTAACGTCGTATGCGCTGACGGATACGGCGAAAGTCCACGGATAAGATTATGGACATTTTGTGTCGGCTGCTGCCAGTCAATACGTGTATTCTCCCGATTCAATTTCGGTGCACTATGAAGAACAATTTCCTTGGAAATAAAGTCATCCTGCGAAACAGGTTGAATACTGCCGGATGCAATCGCTTCCACCGTTTTGACCACCAGTTTTGCACCGCTATCCATCAGCCGGTCGTGCAAGGAACCCGCGTTTTCGTCGGAACCAATACTTAATTTTTCCTGGAAAAGAATAGCGCCCGTATCGATTTGTTGCTGTAAAAAGAAGGTAGTTATTCCCGATACTGTTTCGCCGTTGATAATAGCCCAATTGATAGGAGCAGCTCCGCGGTACTGCGGTAGAAGTGAAGCGTGAAGATTAAAAGTGCCGAGTTTGGGCAATTGCCAAACTATTTCCGGAAGCATCCGAAACGCAACTACGACTTGAAGATCGGGTTGGTAGGAGCGTAACTCTTCTATGAAAATTGGATCCTTTAAATTTGTCGGCTGCAGTACCGGAAGATTTTTTTCAAGTGCAAATTTCTTTACCGCAGAAATACTGATTTTCTGTCCGCGACCTGCGGGTTTATCAGGAGCTGTGATTACCGCGACAACATTTACATTGTTCTCCAACAGTGCCGCCAACGAGGCAACACTGAATTCCGGAGTACCCATAAAAACGACGCGAGGATGAATCATATTCATGAACAAAAATAATCATTAACACCGTTTCAAACGCGGATGGATTTCCATTTGCCACTCCATAAAAACAAATAGGATGCTCCGCCGATAAAAGTCCAGTACACCAATTCGGATAACCAAACTACTTCGACGCTACTTTTGGAGATGAAGGTGGTATAATATATATAAACCATATAAAGCAGAATTGCGATGATTTCAATGTTCAAGGCTGTTCGGGTCGCACCGGTCCCGCTTACTGCACTGATCAGTACAATTGCCGTAGCAAAAAAGAATAAGGAGATTACCACCACATAATAACTACCTAACGAATGTTCTAAAAGCAATTGATCTGTGCTAAAAATACCTAAGATGAATTCGCTAAATAGCAGCAATATGCTACACATAAGAATAGTCGTTATAAAAGTCATGGCCAAGATCTTATTGATTAAGCCAATCACAGCCTCTCTTAGATTTTGTCCAATAATATTGCTGACCATCGAATTAGCGGCTACCGAAAAGCCCCAGATCGGAGTCATGGCAATCATATAAGCACCCCGCACAACGTTGGAGATGGCCAACTCGTGTTTACCCAGTTTTTCGATGAACAAGAAAAAAATCAACCAGGCGACCATGGAAAGGAGGTTCTGAACCACCAGAGGTAATGATAGGTTGAGGATTGAAGTAATAAGTGTTTTGTCGACGCGTTTTAATTTGAACAATTGAAATTCATTGATGCCTTTTCGTGTAGTCAGCCAAACGAGAAGGAATATTAACGCAATAGCTTCAGCCAGACTGGATGCGATGCCGGCGCCGGTAATTCCAAGAGCAGGAAATCCCCATTTTCCAAAGATCAAGGCGAAGCCAAGCACAATGTTGACTGCAGCCATGATAAATGCATAATAGCCATAGATTTTTGTCTGGGCGATACCCACAAAAAAAGAACGGAAAGCCGTCGCTCCCATAATGAAAAATATTCCGTAGGAGCGGTAGTTGATGAATTTCAGTGTTGCCTCCAACACGTGCTGATCGGCTATAGAAAATCTCAAAATAGCCGGAACAGGAACCTGAAGAATAAAGAAGAGAATTAGGCTAAGACCAAGTAGCAGCAATAAACTATGGTCAAATATAGAGCCGATTGCCGGATGTTCTTTTTCACCGGCGCGACGTGCAATTAGGATTTGTGCACCGGTTCCAATAGAAATGCCAATCATCACAAAGACGAAATACAAGACGCCGCCGATGGCCGAAGCACCTAATTCAGCTTCTCCAATTCTTCCTAAAAATGCACTATCCGTAATGTTCAGCAGGGTAGTGGCAATACTGCCGATCAT
>JBEGUX010000277.1:0-3687 GCA_041178685.1 Bacteroidota bacterium | reverse complement strand
CCCGGGATTTTCTTTTACCTGAAAAAGCGATTATTTAACGGCTGCCTGGAAGTTAGCATCAGCAAACCATTTGATGAATTCGCGGTCAGCAGCTGCCATTGATTTCATAGCAGCATCTTTAGAGATAGCATCTTTCAAATTACTGATCACACCGTTCGCATCACCTTTACGAGCGGAGATAACAGCCTTGAGGTAAGCGCCCATTGCAGATGCGCCATCAGCAGAAGCACTGATTGTACTCATTGCACCATCTTTATCACCGGATAAGAGTTTTGCCAACGCCTCGTTAAAGCTTGCTGCACCGGAAAGATTAGAAACAGCCGAAGAGTAGTTACCGTTACGGATATCCAGGATAGCCATATTGTATTTGACTTCAGAGCCAGCACCAGCAGCGCTAGCATAACTTGCAGCTGCATTTTTGCGATCACCTTTACGGCTGTAGCAAGCACCAATATTATTTTTAACCATTGTGTTGCCGCTATTCAACTGGTCGGCTTTTTCGAATTGAGACATAGCACCGTCGATATCGCCGTTAGCAAAGAGGCAGGTACCAACGTTGTTAGCACAGCGCCAATCTTGAGGATAGATGCGTTCTGCAGCACGATAGATGGCAAGCTTTTCATTGTTGTCACTGGCCAATTTACCGGCGTAAAGGATTTCCTCCAGGCTCAATGAGTCAGGGGAAGATTTAGCTAGTGCAGCAATCTGCTCGTCAGAGCGACCTACTTTATCTGCATTGATAGTGATGGTAGAGCGACGAAGTTTAGGAAGAACGCCTTCTGCAATTTCAGTATATGCTTTACCCATTTTTTTAATTTCCAACTCACGTGCTTCAGGATCAGAATTAGAAGCAACGATTCGGAGGATCATGTCTTTCTGCGGCATGTTTCCTTCGCTCATCAATCGCTGAAAACCGGCCCAATCTTCGTTGGTAGCACTGGTAGAGAACAAAGAACTGTCCGGAGACACTTTCATTTTCATCTTCTTGAATACGCCGGAGAGGTGCTTAACGGAAGCAACACCACGGTCCGTAGCTAAAGAAGCGTTCAACTTTTCGGTTCCATCCGGAGAAGCATAACCCATGACGCTGATGCCTTTTAATACATACGGCTCAACCATCAAAGCTTTCAATGCGCTATCGATTAATGCAAATTCAGTCTTATTGCTGATGTTGCAGTCTTTGACTTTGAAGTTTGGATTCACACGAGATGTGTTGATCAGGTAATACATCGTTCCTTCGTAGCTAGCAGGAACAATACGAACAAACTGATCTTTTGCTGAAATTACCTTCTCGTCGTGCTGTACCAGCAAGGGAGTAACGATGGTACCATCAGCAATTTTTACATTGCCCAGCTCTTTTGATTTGGTGCCTTTCATACCCGTTGCTTTAACCATTACATCGGCAGCGCGCATGTCATCGGTATAACCAATCTTGTCGGCATAGGTGAAGTTTCCACCAGCTTTGTAGTTGATCTTGTTTCCATTGGTGACTGATTTTTCACCAACATTGGTAACCGCTTTAAAATTGTGTTCAGACGTTGCTGATTTCACATAAGGAGTTACGGTAGCGTCCACTTTCTTAGCGAAATATTTCGCCGGATAGGTTCCTTTCACTGCGATGGAAACACTGTCGCCGTGCATCTCCAGTGGATTTGGGGTTACTTCATGTTTTACGGTACCGAAGTTCTTGGACATCTTGCCAAGACCGTTACAGCCGACAATAGCCAGGCCAAGTACCGATAAAAACAATACGTTAATTTTCGAATTCATGTCTCAGGTGATTATGTAAAAATTGGTTAGGTGAATTTTGCGCAATATTATTGAATTTACCGCTTTTAAGCTATAGATTTTTTAACTTTTCGAGGCTCTCTTTCGCTCATTTTCATCCAGGATAATCTTTCGCATACGGATGGCCTTTGGCGTAACTTCCAGGTACTCGTCATTTCCGATGTATTCCATCGCTTCTTCTAATGAAAAGTTCACTTTTGGCGTAATTCTCACGTTTTCATCACTTCCGGAGGCACGCATATTCGTCAGCTTCTTGGTTCGTGTTACATTAACAATCATATCACCGGGACGACTATTCTCCCCGATAACTTGTCCGGCATATACCTCTTCCGAAGGGTCGATAAAGAAGCGGCCACGATCCTGAAGGTTATCAATGGAATAAGCCGTTGATTTTCCTTTGTCCATGGACAACAACACTCCATTGATCCTACCTGGAATCTCTCCTTTCCAAGGCTCATACCCTTTGAAACGGTGAGCGATGATGGCTTCTCCCTGCGTTGCCGTAAGCAAATTATTACGCAAACCTATAACTCCTCGCGCAGGAATATTGAATTCAAGATGAATAATGTCTCCTTTGGGTTCCATAACCAACAATTCACCCTTACGTTGGGTAACCTGATCGATCACGGCGCCACTAAATGCTTCCGGCACATTGACCGTCAGGACTTCGATAGGCTCGTTTTTAACGCCATCTATTTCGCGAATAATAACTTGTGGCTGACCCACCTGCAGTTCGTATCCCTCGCGACGCATGGTTTCTATCAAAATGGATAAGTGTAGAACTCCTCGACCAAAGACAATATGCGTATCCGGCGAATCCGTTTCCTGAACGCGGAGTGCCAGATTTTTTTCTGTTTCCTTCATCAGGCGATCACGAACGTGGCGTGACGTCACAAATTTTCCTTCGCGTCCGAAAAACGGCGAATTGTTGATCGTAAAGAGCATCGACATGGTAGGTTCGTCGACGGCAATGGTGGGCAATGCTTCCGGACTTTCAAAATCAGCAATGGTATCGCCGATATCAAAGCTATCCAGACCAACAACGGCACAAATGTCGCCGGCATCGACAAATTCTTTCTTACTGCGACCAAGTCCTTCGAAACTGTGGATTTCTTTGATGCGTGATTTTAGAATGGAACCATCACGCTTAACTAATGAAATTGGGGATCCTTCTTTAAGCGTACCGCGAAAAATACGTCCGATGGCGATACGTCCTACGTAGCTGGAATAATCCAAAGAGGTGATCAACATCTGCGGCGTTCCCCGATGCTTAGGGGATGGCGGAATGTGCGCGATGATAGCATCAAGCAGTGCGGTAATGTCTTCCGTCGGTTTTTTATAATCGGTACTCATCCATCCTTGCTTGGACGATCCATACAATGTTGGGAAGTTCAACTGATCTTCTGTTGCGTTTAGATTGAAAAACAAATCAAAAACTTGATCATGCACTTCATCCGGACGACAATTTTCTTTATCGACCTTATTAATCACAACAATCGGGCGAAGGCCACGCTCGAGCGCTTTTTGGGTGACGAAACGCGTTTGCGGCATTGGTCCTTCAAAAGCATCAACAAGTAATAAAACTCCATCCGCCATAGTTAATACGCGTTCTACCTCACCGCCAAAATCGGCGTGACCGGGAGTATCTATAATATTGATTTTTACGTCCTTATAACGGATAGAAACGTTTTTGGCCACAATGGTAATACCACGTTCCCGTTCCAAGTCGTTGTTATCCAGGATCAAATCACCGAATTCCTGATTGTCCCTGAACAATTTGGCCTGGTGCAACATCTTGTCAACAAGGGTAGTTTTACCGTGGTCAACGTGGGCAATAATAGCTATGTTTCTGATTTCCATATGTTGAGCGTTAAACGCGGCCGCAAAGGTACGTTTAAA
>JBEGUX010000276.1:0-4594 GCA_041178685.1 Bacteroidota bacterium | reverse complement strand
TGTCTTATCTTTGGAGCAATAACGCAACCACACAGTCTATTAATGTTGGTGCCGCAGGAACATATAGTGTAACTGTAACCGGAGCAAACGGCTGTACGGGCTCTGATCAAACTGTCATCAATATCATCACCGGTATTTCTTCTGCAGAGGAGGCCAGAGATTTTACCATCTATCCTAATCCTGCAGAAAGTATGCTTCATATCACCGGCAATACACAAAGTGATGTGATCATACGAATAATAAATATGACCGGACAGCAGGTGTTTACTACGATTTTAACAAATCGTGGCGCATTTGATCAAACTGTTGACCTAAGCAACTTCGCCGCTGGATTATATCAAATTCAGATGACGAACGAACAAGGTACAATCGCCAAAACGATTATTCGAAAATAATACCCGATTAGTACCTGATTAATCGGAATAAAAAATATAATACAACCCATGGAACGCTAACCTCCGTGGGTTGTTAACCTAAACCAACCTTTACCATGTACAGCAGAAACTTTATACTTCTGTTATTTTTTTCTATTCTACTTCTTACTACCGAATCTTTCGCCAGCAGCTGGGAAAAACTATTTGCCAAGAAAAGTACGGATGCTTTTCGTGCAGCAGTAGAAGTACCTACCGGCGGATTTATCGCTGCCGGGTATACGGCCGATTTCACCCCGAATGATACCGATGCTTATGTGGTAAGATTATCTGCACAAGGCGATACGCTTTGGACAAGAACATTGAACGGACCACAAAGCCGCAAAGATCTTTTCTATAAGGTCATCAATACGAATAATGGTTTTGCCTTTTGTGGCTATTCGTCCAGTTTCAACGCCAACGGAGATGACGCGTATATGGTGGGGATGGACGACAACGGAAATATTACCTGGCAAACTATTTATGGTGGTCCCGGTCGAGATCGTGCACAGGAAATTGTTCAGACAGCAGATGGCGGGTATATCGTTTGTGGGTATGTGGCTCCCTTTGGAAATTATTCCGGGTTTCTTTTGCGATTAAATAATTCAGGTGACACGCTTTGGTCAAAAAGATTTCGCGCAACCGGCAGTACATACAGCGATTTGAATAGTGTAAAAGAACTTGCAGATGGCGGTTATATCGCTTGCGGACAAGCACCTAATGGAGCAAACGGAAATGATATTTATGTGATACGAACAGACGCTTCCGGCAACCTATTGTGGAGTACATTCGTCGGAACACCCGACAATGATAACGGTGATTATATATTACCTGCAGACAACGGCTATTTAATTGCAGGTGGAAAAGGATTTGACGGCTATTTTGTAAAAACAGATACTACAGGAAATAAGATCTGGGAAAAAGTATTTGGCGGAGGAACATTGAACGACGACTTCCATCAAGTCAACACAACTTTTGATGGCGGCTACATTTTAGCAGGAACAACTAGTTCATACGGACCATTTGACCCCAACATCTGGATTCTTAAAACCGATGCTAATGGCGATTCGCTTTGGGCGCGCACTTTTGGTGGCGACAATCACGATCACGGTTATAGTGCCGTACAAACTGCCGACAGCGGATTTATTGTATCAGGTTATACCAGTAGTTTTGGTTTCAACTTTGAAAATGCGTATGTAATTCGCACCGATGCCGATGGAAATCTGGAGAATTATCTCACCTACGGAACCATCGATACCATCGTGGCTCCGTTGACAGGCTCTTGTGCCGCAGACAGTGTACGAATTGTTGTCACTATCCGTAATTTTGGCCGCGATACATTATACAACGTTCCCCTGCATGTGACTATGACCGGAACGATCAATCAAACTATTACCGATGTTTTTCCTGGCCCACTCTATCCGCAAGATGTACTGCGTGATACTTTGCCTGCACTGCTCGACTTACGTAGCGGAAATTGTTCACTTAGTATAACTGCAGTAGCAGACGAACCTAACGATGTCTTTCCGGCATTAAATACTATTTCAAAGAGTGTTACAATAGTACAACCTCCAAGTGCTACAGGCGGATCACGTTGTACTCCCGGTTCAGTGACACTATCTGCTTCGGCATGTGATGATATTTATTGGTACGACACTCCCAATGGATTGAATATATTGGGCGGAGGAACTAGTTTCAATACACCGGCAATAAATAATACTACAACATTTTATGCTCAGTCAGGATTGACATGTATTGAAAATCGTGTTCCTGTGGCTGCTACGCTGTTGCCAGTTCCTAATCCCGGACTTGGGCAGGGTGCTGATACTATTTATGTCGTTGCACCTTATAGTCTTTCTGCTGCAGCCGGTTTCTTAGCATACATTTGGAGCACAGGCAACAACACACAGTCGATTACGGTTAACACTTCCGGACTATATTGTGTAACGGTCATTGATGGCTCCGGGTGCTCCGGAAATGATTGCATTTATGTGGAAGTTGGCAACAGTACAACAGAGCTTTTAACCAATTCTGAAATAATTGCGTTCCCTAATCCGGCAACACAAGAAATTAATTTTGCAGCCAATTTGATAGTAAACAATGTGCGAATTGAGTTGTACAACACAACTGGAGAGCTCGTACTGGTGGAAGAAAATGTCCAATTATCGAACACTACAAAGCATCAGATTGATCTGCGGGATTTGACGGCGGGATTATACTTTGTACGCATCACGAATGATCAGCTTCAATATTCGCTACGCTTTAAAAAAGACTAATCAATCGTTCATTGTAAAAATGAAAAAGACCGGTCAAGCCGGTCTTTTTTTATGCGTTGATCGTATTCAATATCGATTCAAATAATGGAATCCCATCGGTGTTGCCAAGTACCTGATCAGCGGCTCGCTCCGGATGCGGCATCATGCCAAAAACATTTTTTCCGGCATTACATACGCCGGCAATATTTTCCAAGGAACCATTTGGATTAGCTGCAGCTGTCACTTCTCCGTGCTCATCACAATAGCGGAAAATTATTTGTCCGTTTTGATTCAATTCTGACAATGTCTTTGTATCAGCATAATATCTTCCTTCGCCATGAGCGATGGGAATAGTCAGTGCACGTGACGTATTGATTTGTGAGGTCAATAATGAATCGTTGTGCTGAGCACGAATATGTACGTTTTTACAGACAAAGCGCGAATCAGTATTGCGCAATAAAGCTCCTGGAACAAGTCCGGCTTCGCAAAGGATTTGAAACCCGTTACAGACCCCGAAAACAAATCCCCCTTTGTTGGCGAATTCAACGACCTCTTTCATGATTGGAGAAAAACGAGCGATGGCTCCGGAACGTAAGTAATCACCGTAGGAGAATCCTCCTGGCAAAACGATGAAATCACACTTCTGGAGATCATGATCTTTATGCCAAAGTTTGACTACTTTTTGACGCATGATGTCGCGCAAAACGTACACCATATCTTCGTCACAATTAGAACCTGGAAATACTACGACGCCGAATTTCATAGCGTAAAGGTACACATTTCAATAAAAAAGGCCGGTGAATTTAACCGGCCTATAAGGTATCTTAATAATTACGTTTAATTGTTGGAATATTCTCTGTAAACAGACAGTTTTTCCGACAACTCTTTCCGAGCATTATGAATTCGAACTTTAACGGTTCCCAAAGGGAGCTTTAATTTACTGGCTATTTCTTCGTATTTGTAGCCGGTATAACTCATCAGGAACGGTGTACGCAAATTGTCGTTCAATTCACCTAAAGCCGCATCGATATCTTTCATGATCAGATTTCCATCACCGTCGTTACGCTGAGCAGTAGCCATGTTGTTGATGTAATACTGATTTTCGGTATCGTCGTGGAAGATATTCGACTTCATTGCACGGCGATATTTATTGATAAAAATATTCTTCATGATGGTATACAGCCAACCTTTGAGATTCGTGCCTTCGGCAAACTTCTCTTCGTTGGTGAATGCTTTAAGCATAGTATCCTGAACCAAATCATCAGCATCTTCAACATCTTGCGTTAGCTTCAGAGCATAATTACGGAGAGGCTTTGATTCGATAGTAACCATCGTACGGAAATCGAATTTCTTTTTTGGAGCAGCCATTTTGTTTATGTTTTTAGAATAATTGTTAAACAAATATAGTTGTCCAAACGATTAAATACAACTTTGTGGAATAATATTTAACATTATTTTAAACAAAATTATAGTGTTT
The DNA here is from genome assembly GCA_041178685.1 of Bacteroidota bacterium. Lineage (GTDB taxonomy): Bacteria > Bacteroidota > Bacteroidia > AKYH767-A > 2013-40CM-41-45 > Pollutiaquabacter. The sequence goes on along the minus strand of JBEGUX010000276.1, from coordinate 452 downwards.
ATCGCAATTTTGCCTAAAAACCAAACAAAAGTGGAATTATTGTGTTATAAACATTAAACAAAAGCTAATTCCGATAATTATGCTAGAAAAACCATTATATACTGATAATCAGTCAATTATATCACTAGAAGACTTATTAGGGGATGATCACAGCAGTTCGGGTCTGGAAACGCCTTTACGAAAAGATGCGTTTCAACTGACCGACGAAGAAAAGGTTGAATTAATCAGTGGTAAGTTTCGCGAGATACTGGATATTCTCGGAATGGATTTGACGGACGACAGTATCAAAGGAACTCCGCGGAGAGTTGCAAAGATGTATGTAAAAGAGATTTTTGGTGGATTGAACCCTTCCTTAAAACCTGCTGCAACATTATTCGACAACAACTATAAGTACAACCAAATGTTGGTAGAGAAGAACATCACTGTTCACTCTACATGTGAACATCATTTTG
>JBEGUX010000275.1:0-3974 GCA_041178685.1 Bacteroidota bacterium | reverse complement strand
TGACCTCTTATGTGCAGTTCACTTCAGATGTGAATCGTCCCCCGTAGGGATTTATCCTTTTTTTCTTATTTTCGTCCTTCGATGAAGTACAAACGCATCCTCTTAAAGCTCAGTGGCGAATCGCTGATGGGTGAGAAAGATTTTGGAATCGACCACAGTCGATTAAAGGAATACGCGCAGGAGATTAAAACTATCGTTGATCGCGGAGTCGAAACAGCCGTGGTGATTGGCGGAGGTAACATCTTCCGCGGTGTTGGAAATGATTCCGGCGGTGTTATTGACCGTGCCCAAGGTGATTATATGGGTATGCTTGCAACGGTAATCAATAGTATGGCATTGCAAAGTGCACTGGAGCAAATCGGTGTGAAGACACGTTTGCAGTCGGCTATTAAGATGGAGCAGATTTGCGAGCCGTATATTCGTCGCCGCGCTGTACGCCATCTTGAAAAAGGCCGTGTCGTCATCTTCGGTGCCGGTACAGGAAATCCCTACTTCACTACCGATACAGCGGCGTCATTGCGTGCTATCGAAATAGAGGCGGAGGTGATTCTTAAAGGAACTCGTGTTGATGGTATTTATGACGCTGATCCGGAGAAATTCAAGGATGCGCAGAAGTACAGCACAGTAACCTTTGATGAAGTGTACGAAAAAGGATTGAAGGTGATGGATATGACGGCCTTCACATTGTGTAACGAAAACAAGTTGCCCATCATCGTATTCGATATGAATAAGCCTGGAAATCTTTTGCGCGTTATGCAAGGAGAACCTGTTGGAACACTCGTAGAATTTTAAAAGCAAATAACACTTACATACTATGTTAGATCCTAATAAATTGTTGGCGGATACAAAAACCAACATGCAAAAAGCGATTGATCATCTTGAACATGAGTTAGCAAAAATTCGTGCCGGTCGTGCTAATCCCGCTATGCTGGAAAATGTACATGCGGATTATTATGGAACCAACACGCCGCTGAATCAGATCGCTAACATCACTACCCCGGATGCGCGTACGCTGACCATCCAGCCCTGGGAGAAATCAATGTTGGTGCCCATTGAAAAAGCAATCATGCTTGCGAACCTTGGTTTTACACCGGCCAATGATGGTGTTGTTATTCGCATCAACCTTCCTCCATTAACCGAGGAACGTCGCAAGGATCTCGTAAAGAAAACCAAAGCGGAAGGCGAGCACGGAAAAGTAGGCATACGAAATCTTCGCCGGGACGCGAACGAGTATATCAAGAAAGAAGCAAAAACGGTTCCGGAAGATGTGGTAAAAGATCTGGAAGGAAAAATTCAGAATCTGACGGATCAATTCATTTCGATGGTAGACAAGCACGTTGAAGCGAAAGAAAAAGAAATTATGACGATTTGATTCGTCTTGGTTTCACGCGTGCCTTTTGTTCCCTTTTTGGGAAATACTAAAAACAAGAAACCCCGCGTTAGCGGGGCTCTTGATCAACAATTCAAATACTTAACTTAACATGAAACACACGCCTAGTCTAACGGCCGTTGTAACAATATGTTTCATTTTTAATTCTACTTTTTAAAGCATCTCCTATAAAACCCGCTTTTTATTCAGAAAATTGCCTGTTTTAAAACAGATTTTCATAAAAAATACCGAAATTTGCTGCAAGAAATTCGGTTTTTCGCGCGGAACCCTTTGCACTTTCCTAAGTAAAAGACCAACAAATAAGCCAATTTAGCTCAGCTGGTAGAGCAGCTCATTCGTAATGAGCAGGTCGTCGGTTCAAGTCCGACAATTGGCTCTCAAAACAAAGCCCGGATCTTCCGGGCTTTTGTGTTTTATTCGTTGACGTTTATTTTCCAGGCCATGATGGCTCTGTCATCGCCGGTAGAAATCAGTCCGGCAGCATGATCCAGCCAAATTACTTTGTTAACGGAATTACGATGACCGTCATACTTTTCACGGTCGATGCGCTGTACAATCTCCAAGGTGTCGGCATTCCAGATTTTGACGGTCTTATCACGGCTGGCCGAAGCCAGTAATTTTTTATCCGGTGAAAAGGCAAATGCATAGATAGCATAGTTATGTGCCGGAATGCTGTTAATCTGTTCGTACGAATGCGCGTCCCAGCTATTCAGGTGTGCATCTCGACCGCCACTCAGCAGTCTGTCGCCGGCTGCATCATAGATCACAGCATTGGCTGAAAGTCCGTGTGCGGTAAACGATTTTATTTCCGTTCCATCTTCAGCATCAAGAACGTGAATGTATCCGTCGCCACACGCAACGGCTATTTCAGTGGCGTTCGGATGAACAGCGATGGCGCGAACTTTTTCTTTGCAAAGCGTTATGCTACGTACCAAACTCACATCCGACAAACGCCAAAAAGCAATCGTACCATCGGCTCCTGCAGTATAGATGCGATCAGCTTTAAGATTATAACGGATATCGAAAATGCCTTGACGATGATGGGCGATGTTGCGCAACTCTTTTCCAACTGCAAGATCAACGATATGTAAGTTGCCGGCGGATGTTCCGATGAGTAGCCAGTTCTTTTCACGTAAGAAGCAGAGTGAATAGACAATCGCACCAACGTTCACTAATCCTTTCGGTGGAGTAACACCGTCCAGCGACCATTGCGAAACAATACGGTCGCTGCTGCCGGAGAAAAAAAGTCCGGAGTCGGCATATTGTTCCAGCGCATATACAGAACCTTCGTGGCCCGTGAACGTGAATCCCTTTTCAATGCTAAGCGTTGCCATTCGTAACTAAACTTTATACAAAGGTACGTCTTCCGTTTGCATAAACGTCATTCAGTCGAAATGGCGAACCGTTAAAATTCCACGCGAGCGGTAAGTACAAACTGGCGCGGAGGCTGCATATCTGCCGGCCGCTGCATGTAGATGTAATTGAAAATATTTTTAACCACAAAAGAGAGCTCCATTCCTTGCTTGAACTTCCAGGCCGACCGGAAATCGACGATGGCATCACCTTTATGATGATGCTCGCGATAGTATCCTACACCAAAACCCGGGAAAGCAATTTCGAATAATGGGCTGACGAAAATATTGTCGATGTTCTCCATAAAACTCGTGTATCGAATGCTTGCACCGACCATCCATTTCGGTCGATTTAACTCTACATCGAGCTTTGCTGTATGCTGATAGCGATACTTGAGGAAATCGCTTTTTGCGCTTCCAAGTACATTGGCGGTATCTGTTTTCGCCAACCATGTGCTATCAAACGAGACAAGTCGCGGATCGAGATATGTGTAACCGCCAAGAATCCGTAACGATGTCTTCTCGCTGAGTTTTCCTTCGCCTGCCATGGAAAGCTCTACACCGCGAATCCGCGTATTGCCGATATTGACAGAAGAGAAGCCAAAGCCGAAGAGCGGATCCACCAACGGATTGCCCCATTGAGCAAAGGTAAATTCCATCATGTCGTTGTATTCGTTTTGGAAAACAGCCACATCAACATATCCCTTCCAGTCGCGTACCATGAAGCCTTGTTTAACACCAAGTTCTGCACTCCAGCCTCGTTCAGGCTTAAGCACACTATCAGGATAAATACTCAAACTACCGACATTCGTTTTTACAAAAAGCTCGGCAATACTTGGGAAGCGATATCCCTGACCGTACGAGCCACGAAGAAAAGTCCCTTCTGTAAGTTGGTAGTTCACACCGGTGCGTATTACCGGCGCCCATTGTTCGTTGCGATCATCGACAGAATATTTTTCGGCACGAGCACCTGCGGAGATATTCCATCTGTTGTAATTGAAATCGCCTTGCGCGTAAACACCGGTTTGCAAACCAATGTGATCACCGTACAATTCACTGGTGACATTGTTTACAGCTACCATCATTCCACCTGTTGTTGTGAAGTAATCTCCAAATTTATGCTGGTACTGGTATTCTCCGTAGTTGACAATCGCTTTGGAGCTTTGGTTGGTGTTGTTGCGGTTGTCGGTTAGAAAATAACGGGTGCGCAATTTGTGCGAATTGCCTTTTGG
>JBEGUX010000274.1:0-4691 GCA_041178685.1 Bacteroidota bacterium | reverse complement strand
GCTTGGCCACACGTGGCTTGATATAGCCCCAAACCTGTTCATCCGGATTGAGTTGTGGCGCGTACGGTGGCAGAAAAACCAACTGCAACCGGCCTTGCTGTTGCTCCACAAATGTTTTAACGCTCTTAGCCTTGTGAATCGGATGGCCGTCGACGACCAAGATGATCGGTTGTTCGGCACCGCGTAGTAGACGTTTCAGAAATTCGATAAACACCTCGGCGGTGACGTTGCATTCTTGCACCATGAAGCGAAAATCGCCTCGCGCGCTGACCGCCGAGATCAGATTCAATCCATATCGACGCCCGGTCATCTTCACGGTCGGCGTCCGACCCACCGGCGCCCAGGTCGTACCGGCATGAAAGTCAGAACGAACGCCGGCTTCATCGGCAAAATAAATCACCGCACCCGTGCGTTTCGTTTCAGCCTTCAATGCCGGAAATTCGTCGGCCTGCCACTTTTCCACCAAGACCGGGTCCCTGCGGTAATCTCCCATTTTTAAGCAAATTCAAAAGTAGAGGTTATGCGGCCGGGCTAATTTTTGTTTCGGTGTCACACTATGGTTATCTTCTGTCTTAATTTTTATTTTGCAGCATTCAGTGGAATGCCGCGCTCTTTAAGACGCTTGATTTTACCTGGCGAATTAGCTGGTCCGCCTGCATAGATGATTTTAGTGAAGTCGATCTCTTTACCAGTTTCTCGATCCACGATAATGGGAACGACTTTTTTGTGCGTCTTACTATCAACCAGCTGCGTATCAATACCATTTGGCGAAGCATGCTTGTTGCCCCACATCATGATGATAGCCAATACTGGCAAGAAATCCTTACCAATATCTGTAAGTACATATTTTGCGCGAGGCGGATTATCTTGGTAGATTTCTTTTGTCAACAGTCCTTCTCCGACCAACGCAGACAGGCGTTTGCTCAGCGTAGCAGGGGGAATTTCGAGGCTATTCTTAAGCTCTTCATATTTTGATAGGCCATTACTCAAGTCACGAAGTATCAAAAGGCTCCAAGAATCTCCAATTTTGTCAATCGATCGAGAAATAGAACACATATCACGGTGTTTTTCACATAATGCGTTATTTTTTTCATTCATAAATTCTCCTTAATTGACTACTTGATCAAATTTATCAATCACAGAAGCATACTACATTCAAAAAGTGAAGTCAATATAGATATTGGCAATAGATTCATAATATATAGTAAGTTTATATCGTGAAGTTACTAACGATATGAGTCAGTTTGATTAGAAAACTTCTGATTAATTCGTAACATTGTCATTGTTCTATAACAAAATCAATTCCTTGCACATAAAACGGTCTTAAAAAACTGAATTAATAAGCGATATAATTTAGAGAGTCAGTCCCCGCTTTGGAGATGACGCGCATGGAACAATACGAGCAGCTCAGTTTCACTGATGCCGAATACAACAACAAAGGCAAAGTCATGCGGCGAGAAAAGTTTCTCAATCAACAAGGACACTTATTGCCGTGACAGGTGATGATGGCGGTGATTAAGTAACTATATGTATCAGGCAAGGGGTGGGGCGTAGGCCGTTTTGAATGCCATGCGACATGTTCGCTTGGCACGGATTGTTTACAACTACCCCGACCCTGGCATGGAAGACGCGTTGTACGAGATTGATTGAATCGTTGCAGCGCTTTTGCGGTATTCGACTGGACGCTGTGCCGTATGAAAGCCCGATTTTGCAGTTTAGGCATTTACTGGAGCAGCGCAGTTTGACCGAAGAAATATTCCAAGCCATCAACTAAATGCTGAGTGAACGCCCGCTGTTTTTAATAACCGGCATCATCAATGCCTGTCTGATTACTGCTCTGATCTTGACCAAGATCAAAAGCCAGTCGCGCGATCCCGAGATGCAAGCCGGCAAGAAAGGCAATCAATGTTTTTCGTCAGCAAATTCCAAATTGGCGTCGACCACGAGATCGGGCTGGTACATAAGTTCAAAGTCACCTCAAGGCATGTCAGCGACATTGCCGAAACCGCGTCTTTACTGCATGGCGAGGAATAGTTTATAGGCAGCGATGCCGGTCATCAAGGCTTGGACAAACGTCCGGAAATGCTTATCGAAAATGCACCGTTTTGTGTGATCGTGGTGTGCCTTGGCAAACTGGATACGCTAACGAACGACGATTGTGCGCAGGTTCAGCGACTGCGTCAGACCCTGAGCGAATTGGAGAGCGTTAGAGCCAAGCTTGAGCATGTATTGCAGGACATTAAAATCCGCTTTGGTTACGCCAAAATTCGCTGTCGGGGCGTAGCCAAAAACGCCGCCTGTTTGACCTTTCTGACAGCTAATTGCCAATGTCATCCGGGGTGATGGCTATGAACGTCGGCGTATTATTGCATCAGAAATTCAAAAATAGGCTCAGAAAGAGGCTTATTTTGGGAAAAAACAGGCCGTTTTGATGGAAAAATGGTCGAATATTGAAATTATTTTACGGAATTCTAAATTAATATCGTTCAAAACGGCTGTTTTTTAGATGCGCCTTAAGTTTATAATTATTCGCTAACTTTTTGACTTGTATTGATAAAACCTATTTTTTTATAGGAAAAAATTATTTTACAAATGGCGAGATTGGATTCTAATATAAATTGACTTTTAACTCTTTTGGAAAATTTATGAAACAGTCAAAATTAATTGTGATATATCCAGTTCCTAGTAATTTAGAAGATTTCGAGCGTCGTTATGCTGAAGAGCATATACCAATGGCAATTGAAAAATTAGTCGGAAAAACGAAAGTTGTTACTTCACTAATAACCTCTAATGTTAATAACGCGCCAGCAAGGTATCATCGTGTAGCAGAGATTTATTTCAATTCAACTGCTGATTTAATAGTATGTTTAGGCTCACCTGGAGGCCAAGAAACTGCGGCTCATGCTATTGAAATATCGAGTGGCGGAGCGCCGTTATTTTTAATGGCGGAAGTGGAAGTTATCGATTTTTAGAATGGGTATAATTATGTGGAAATTACTATTTTAGGAGTATGTTATGCTAGAACTCCGACCCAATTGCGAATGTTGCGATAGAGATCTTGCTGCTGATTCATCGGAAGCTATGATCTGTAGCTTTGAATGCACTTTTTGTCGAGAATGTGCAGATACCAAACTGGGAGGGCGTTGCCCAAATTGTAATGGCGAATTTCAACTTAGACCAATTCGTTCTGTCGAGCTATTAGAAAAATATCCCGCTTCTTCAGTACGCATTTATAATCCGCAAGGATGTGACCCGAATAATGAATAAAAAAGATGCACGAATCATTAAACCTATAGTCGGTTTGCTGAATCTGGCCGAGTAATGGAGTAACGTATCTAAAAGCCTACAAAGTCATGGGGGCTGTCGCTAGATACGTTTTATCGCTGTGAAACGGCAGTAGAATCGGGAGATGTCGACAATCTATTTGATAATGATAAAAGCCATTGCCAGTCAAATCTGAAAAATCGGGTTGACGACGTCACCGAACTAGAAGTGTTGTCTTTTGTGCTGGATTTTCCTGTTTACGGTCGATTACGCATCATTAACGAGTTACGTAAAGCGGGGACGACTTTCGTATCGTCGAGTGGGTTGCGTAACTAACACGCCCTGGCTTCGTTGTAACGCAGCCAACGCGTTTTCTAGATGTTGGTGCGCATCATCGTAAAGTCTGATTCATGGTAATGCTCCGAAAAAAGTTATGGAAACACCAGGATCAGGGCTGAAAAAAAATTAACGAGCAAGAATAAATCTTCCAAACACGGTATGTGAATGGGCCACCTTACGCTGTACTCTTTTATTCAGACTATCACCGTCGGCGTCGGCATCTCACCAGATCTGCTGACCTGGATTTCCAATTTCGGAAACTACGGCGCTCGCGGATTCCCCGGATTCCCCGGATTGGCCTGGATACCGTTGGTGGGGAATTTCGCCCCGCCCTGAGTACAATCACCGTCATTTAAAGAGAAGTAGGCAGTGTCGCCAAGGTAAATAAGCTCTACTACTGGTATTTATGAGTTCGGTTTTATTGCCAAATATCGAATACGAAGGTCAAAAATTCACGCGTATTTTTTCCAGTAGCTGATTAACTTCAGGGTTTGCTGTCGATGATGGTTGAAAAAAAACTTGTACTGTGCGAAGTATTTCAGGATCGGACAGATAACGAAAATTAAGGTTGTCCGCTTTTTTGGGTATGGTGAATTCAGGCATCAATGCTATACCGATTCCGGCCCGTACCATACTCAATATCCATTCCTCACTATTACTCCTGTATGCGGCATAAAGATTGATTTGTTTATCTTGACAGACGTTTCGTAACTCTTCGCGTAACTCGCAGTTGAGACGATCAAGGTAGGGTTCTTGCTGAATCGCTACCAAATCGATTCGCTCAAATTGATTGAAACGGTGTTTGTCGTTGAAGACCACCACATAGCGTTCTTCATAAAGCTTTAACGAATGATAGTGTCCAATCGGTAGCGTGCTTGGTGCGCTGATGACCAAATCAAGAGTATCGTCATCGAGTAACTTCAACAAATTGCTTTCGCAATCCACTATCAATTCCAACTCTACATGTTGCGTATTCCGGTCCAACGTTGCCACCTAATCCAGGCGAAAGCTGCCACGCATTCCACGGCAAAGCTGCCACCGATTCCGGTGAAGGTTGCCACCCTTTGACGGGCACGATTTAGCGTTAT
>JBEGUX010000273.1:0-3614 GCA_041178685.1 Bacteroidota bacterium | reverse complement strand
CGACAGTAATTGGAGGATCTCCGGGATTTACGCCGGGAGTTAAACGATCGATTCCGGTACCGGTCGTAATGGAAAATCTTGGCGTTGTTGGCGCAGCCTGAACAGTAAGGTTCAATCCTTGCGTTTCAATATTGGCACCGGCCTCAGCCTGCCATACACTCCATCCGCTTTCAGCGCCCATATCACGACACGAGCCACAAACGCTGGATGAACGTGGCTGAACAGGCCTAAAGGTGGAATGCATATTTACAGCACGACCTTGCTCTTTTAATATCTTATTTTGCACCTGAATAGTACGCCAGGTACCTTCGGGCATAGCAGGCGAAACAGGTTGTTCGTGATAGTCAGAAAATGAAGTTGAAGACGAATTAATAGTGGACTGCCCTGATGTCCGCAATAGACAAAGCAACGCCAGCACCGTTAAAAAAACGGAAATAACCGGTTTTTTGCCCTGAAAAGGCAGTTTCATTATCCTGTACAACTAATTAGACAGCAAGTAACTACATATAACAGCGCCACCAAAATAATGTTGGCGAATCACAGGAATTACTCTACTAAAGAATGCTCGAAATTCAGCAGAAAACTGCACCAAATCTATTCGTCGAAATGCTATTGAACTATTTTAAAATTCAGTCTTAACTACTTCTATTTCTAATTACTTAAACACAAACCATCCGACCACAGGTAAATGATCAGAAATACCTTCAGAAGCTAATTCCTCAGGCATCTGCGTTTGAAAGTGAATGACACTCGCCCGGACTAGTTTCATTTTTTTTGAGGGATAAAAGATATTGTCGTACGCAGAAGCAGTACAATCGCGAGAGTTACAACCTTTGCGGATAGTTGTCTTCTCATCTTTCATCACCGGTGGATATCCGGCTGTCTTAAGTGGATTAAAAACAGTATGCGATTGAGGACAATTAAAATCGCCCAAGAAAATCAACGACTTCCCGGGATAATTCTCCGGAAAAAACTTGAGGTACTTTATCTCCGTCTCAGGATATTTCGACTTTGGAACAGCGTGCAACGATACGAGGTACAACGTATCTTTTTTAAACACAAAGCCACCCATGTAAGGTTCTCGATCAATCTCTAAAGTGTAATGTTGATCCAACCAACCTTTACCAATACGCTTCATACGTGAAGACTTCCAAAAGAATGCATAACGCTCCTTTGTTCCACGTGTACCTGTAGTTGTATCACTGATGGTGTAATCCCAATCAGCACCGGTACGATCCAGCGCATCGGCTAAACGTGCGACAGCTTGTGCGCCACCAGTTCCAGCTACTACTTCTTGAATGGCAACAAGGTCAAAACTTCGAAGCTGTGAAGCAATGAATTTAATTTCAGCATCGGATTTCGTTTTCCCCAAGTCACGAATATTCCAAGTGGCTATAGCAAGCGTATCGCCGGAAGATCCAGCAAATAGACGCAAACTGATTAAAAGGAAACATGATATGCAGCGAAAAATCATAACAGACAAAATCTATTCAATAAAAATCCGCAGTCGTAATTGAAATCAACTACCGACTGCGGATTAAATAAAATTTTAATTATTCTACGATTAACTTCTTAAATTCACTGGAAGCACCGTTGTTAACACGTACGATATAAACGCCTTTCGCATACGCGGAAACATCAACATTTAATTTCTCTCCGTTCCATTCAAATTCTTTCACCAGTTTACCCATGAGGTCCAAGATCGACACTTTGTAATCAAGATTCTTCTTACCCGCTGAAATCGTGAATGATCCCGCGGCAGGATTTGGATACAACGCGAAAGTAATCGCATCAACTTCACGCACAGCCAAAGGAACAGACGAATCGAAGAAGGTGATCAAATTACAATTAACATCCAATTGCGGATTGAAACCATCGTTGCAATCTGTACATGTAACACCGGTTACACAACTTGGGTGATTAGGATGGCAATAATCCACGTAACCGGTAAAGAACTTATAATCGAGCGATATATTTTGAGAAGAGATAAATGAAGACATGTCGTAATCAAAATACGGAGCGATAGCTCCAGGACACCAGCCTGCACGTGCATACGTCCAAGTTCCATTTTGTGGAGAGCAAGCATCCGGATTTGGATTACAGATCAACCAGTTTTGCTGTGCAAATGTACTGGCACCGTTTACCCATACATTGTGAGTAGCATTGTAGAACTCAGCCGCATTGCTCGTATTCAAACTTCCCCAACCGTGACCGGTACTTACCAACTTGAGTTTAGATGCAACAGCTCCACTCAAATAAGAATAGTTAAATGTGGGAACAGGTTGCAAGTTGGCATAATCACCAAAAGGATAAATCTCTTTCCATACTTGTTTCACAGTGCTGTATTTATGCGGCGGAACACCCTCTTTGAAATCAAATTTCAATTCGTACTGGAAGCCGTTATCCAATGTTGCACAATTGGCACGGAAACGAACTTTACCTTGTAAAATAGACATGTAATCCGTCAAGTTAATTCTGTGCGAACAAGGAACTCCATAAGGCGTGATGTAACGAATGATCTCGAACCATTGTCCGTCGTGACCTTGCGCATCAATGCTTGCAACGCGATCCCATGGACCACAACCTCCCGGAGGACAAGTAACTGTGAGTATAGCTGTGATCGTATCAAATGCACCGACATACGACGGAAGTATTCCGTCGCGCTCGATGGAGATAGAATCTGTATTTAACCAAACATTATTGAAAGCAACAATGTTGCTGAGATTAGGTGTTGATTGCACCACATTTACGTTAACGTTGACAGTATTGGAAGAACCAAAATTGCTGGTCGATACCATTTGGATGGTTTGCGGACCATAAGCTGTTGGTGTCCACCAAGCCGTGAAATGTCCGTTACCATGATTGATAACCTGCAGCGGTTGTCCTCCGGCAATGAAACTAACATTCTGTACGGAAAATAATTCAGGGTAAGCAATATCCACTTTTGCCGCTACCTGAATCATTCCCAGCGTTGGCATGTAAAGATCTGTTCCATCGAGAGGATTACGGGGTTCGATGGATGGAACATTTACGGCAGGGTCAACTACATCAAAGCAATTCACAACGGAAGTCGCCGAATCGTACGTTCCATTTCCGCCTTGCAATGCACGAATGCATACTGTGCCGGCACCGGTAATTGTAACCGTGGAACCATTGATTGTAGCTGGTCCGGATTCAATTTGATAAGAAACCGGAAGGCCTGAAGATGCCGTAGCTGCCAACTGCACTGAACTTGTAGTTGACAATTGATTCGGGATTTGTGGAAATGAAATCGCCTGGAAACTAGTATTCAATGTTCCGTTGAAATTGGATGTAGCACCATCCATAGCGAAATTATACAACACACCATCATAGAGCGGCGAATTCACTTCGCTGATCACATTATTAATGCTGGTGTTGTTTCCTCCCGGAACACCTTGATTGAATTTGTAATACATCTTCAAGCCCGGCTCAGTGCCTATCAACTCGTTGTTCATCATGTCCGTGATCTCCGTTGCATTCAACGCACGGTTCCATACTGAAACTTCATCGATACGACCGTTATAAAGGAAGTTGAAACCACTCAAAGGACTTTTACCAATGGTAAAAGCAATATTGGTGGCCGTAATGCTTCC
>JBEGUX010000272.1:0-2687 GCA_041178685.1 Bacteroidota bacterium | reverse complement strand
CGCTAACTTTTCAAGTACTATCACTTGTTTAGGCAGCGAAATGTACTTTACTGATTTATCTATTGCTCCTGCAGGATTTTCCATTGATTCTATTTTATGGGATTTTGGGAACGGACAAACATCTTCTGCAACTTCTCCTTCAATAAATTATACTTCATCAGGAGCATATTCCGTAACCCAAACAGTTTATGCATCCAACGGTTGTTTACAATCCGATACGCAGTCTGTTTTTATCTATGAGCCGCCAATTGCCGGTTATTCGTCAACTCTTCCTTGTGCCGGAATCCCGGTTTCATTCTCAAATACAAGTACTACAGATTCTAATTCTGTCATCAGCTCCTACTTTTGGAATTTTGGAGATTTCGCGAGTGGAAATCAGAATAATTCCTCGTTAAGTAATCCATCGCATACATTTTCAGGGCAAAGTAGTTATACCGTATTTCTAATCGCAACTTCCAATTTCGGATGCACAGACACCTTTTTCACTACTTTATCCATCTTGCCTTCTGCACCTGTGCAATTTACCTACTCACCTACTTGCTTTGGTGATCTAATGGAGTTCTTTAATCCGGGATCCCCTTTGGATAGTTTGTACAGCTGGAATTTTGGCGACAACCAAACCAGTCAACTTCGGGAACCTGCACACTTCTACGCTATTCCAGGGAATTATACAGCGACATTATCGGTCACTGCATCAAATGGATGTGTAACCACCGGCTCAAGAAGTGTAACAGTAAGTCCAATTCCGATCGCGGCTTTTAGCACAAGTCCTGCATGTATCAACTCTCCATACACGTTTGTAAATTCCAGTACTATATCTACCGGATCGATTACAGCTAATACTTGGGAATTGAACGGATCAACATTTTCTTATGATGTAAATCCGGAGTACGACTTTCAGGATACCGGACTATATTCCATTAGACTGACGGTTCAATCAGATATAGGTTGCGAAAACAGCACTACCAGATCTATTCGCGTTTATCCTGCACCTGAAGCTTCGTTCACCTTTGATCCACAATATGGCAATCCGCCGCTTGCAGTTACATTCACGGACAATTCAACTAACGCATCGACATATGAATGGAATTTTGGTGATGGAACTGCTACATCCACCAGCAACAATCCGATTCACACCTATACAGATACCGGATTCTATTATATTCGGGAGGTTGTCACGAGCGCTGTTGGTTGCCAAGACACTGCTACTAACAGCATTTATGTTATCCGTCCAATAAATGATATCGCTATCATTGCTGATTCATCTTACCGATCCGGCAACTATTTTTATATCGTCGCACTGCTAGCCAATTTAGGAACACGCGTAATTGATAGCGTGAATATGGAAGCCAGAATTGAAAATGGATCAACAATTCGTGAAAAATTAATTCGACGGATTCCGAGTGGTCCTGAAGGTTTAGTAAGCTACTACTTTACTGCTTCGTTTTATTTATCCGACGCCTCTGCACCTGTCTATTATTGCATCAAAGCCGACCAACCCAATGGTGCCCCGGATGATCAACCAGGTAATAACGAGAAGTGTGTCAATCGTATCGGTGATTTTCTGATGACACTTTATCCTAATCCTGTCAAAGAGCAACTGACTATTGACATCGTGCTTCCTGAAAGAGAAGAAGTCACCGTCGACTTATTTAATCAACTTGGCCAACAAATGCGACAAGTTTACACAGGAACAGCAGAATCCGGGCTTACGCGAATAATTGTGCCTGTTTCAGATTTGGCAGGTGGTTTTTACTATTTACGTGCCCGCTATCGGGAAAAGGATTTTTCGCAGATTTTTATTAAAAATCAATAGTCTATAAATAGTTTATTTTCAGTTATTTATAGTATTTTTTCGGAATTTATACTTTACCTTTATAATCGATTTTCAGATCACCTGAAATTGCGGTATTCTTGCATTATCTTACCTGACTATGGAGTTTGAAATTCGACCGGCAGGCCGTTTCCGTCTTGGAATTAGGGATATCTGGGAATACCGGGAATTGTTCTATTTCTTCACTTGGCGCGATATAAAAGTGCGTTACAAGCAAACGGTGCTCGGAGCAGCATGGGCTGTTTTGCAGCCGGTGATATTAACCTTGATCTTTACAGTTTTCTTTGGCGGCATCTTTGGTAGTCAGTCCGGATCCTTGCCCTATCCTCTATTCGTTTTTCCCGGCATGTTGATTTGGGGATTATTTTCAAACGGCCTGATGAACGCAAGTAATAGTATGGTAACCTCATCGAACATTATTAAAAAAATATATTTCCCACGGTTAATTATACCAGTTTCGAGCATTCTTGCTGCACTACTCGACTTCCTTATCGCTTCCGTTCTATTTATTCTATTGATCTTTTACTACGGGCAACAACAGCATTTGATCGAAATCATTCTTATTCTTCCGGTTGTCTTGTTAATGGTCTTACTAACGCTAATCGGAACCGGCGCTTTTTTTGCTGCACTTAATGTTAAATACCGGGACTTTAGATATGTAATTCCTTTTTTATTACAAGTTCTTTTCTTTCTAACTCCGGTAATTTATCCGGTTAAGTTTTTTTCCTCCGATTGGATACAACATATTTTGGCGATTAATCCAGTTGGGATTGCAATTGATTTGCTGCGTTCAGCATTAGATGGTAATCCAATTAGTTTAGAAAAGATCAGTATAGGTTTCGGCATCTCGATA
>JBEGUX010000271.1:0-3339 GCA_041178685.1 Bacteroidota bacterium | reverse complement strand
AAGCGATCATCTGGTTACTATACCAATTTCAAACAGCATCGGTGATTTAATTATCGCACTTCAGTCTCCGGATTTCAGTTATATCAGTAACACTCAAGTTTGGATTACCGCTGTTACAATTGCCCTTGTAGCAAGTCTTGAAACACTCTTAAGTATCGAAGCGGCAGATAACCTTGATCCGTTAAAACGGGTGACGCCTACCAATCGTGAGTTGAAAGCACAAGGCGTAGGTAATATAGTTTCGGGACTTCTGGGTGGTTTACCATTGACTTCCGTAATTGTTCGAACTTCAGCCAATGTGAATAGTGGCGCGAAGTCGAAGCTTTCAACGATTCTTCATGGAGTATTTTTGCTGTTAAGTGTATTGTTTATTCCGCAGGTGTTGAATCTGATTCCTAAATCTGCATTAGCAGCAGTACTTATCTATACGGGTTATAAGCTGGCAAAGCCATCACTTTTCAGGATGTATTACGCTGCCGGCTGGGATCAGTTTATCCCTTTCGTTGTAACAATAGTTTCTATATTATTTACCGACCTGTTAATCGGTATTTTAATCGGCTGCTTGGTTGGGTTGTTTTTTGTTATGCGCAGCAATTTCAAGTCGGCCGTTGTTGTTGTTCATGATGATAACAAATACCTTTTCCGTATGCGCAAGGATGTTTCGTATTTGAACAAGCCATTGATAAAAGCGAAGTTGGAATCAGTGCCTGAAAATGCATCCGTTTTTATTGACGCATCAAGAGCTGATTTTATCGACAAGGATGTAATTGGTGTAATTGAAGATTTTGTAAATCATGCGTCACTGAAAAACATCACTGTGGAGATCAAAACGAGTAGCTATAAGAATCATGGATTTAGTATACCCGTAAAAGACTCTAAATAATAAATAATAAAAAAATCCACTATGAAACCATACGAGAAATTATTGCTGGCCAATAAAGCCTGGGCCAAGGAAAAAGTTCAGGATGATCCTGAATATTTCTCTCGCCTTGCCCATATTCAAACGCCAAAATTCCTTTGGATAGGATGTAGCGACAGTCGTGTACCTGCCAATGAAATCACCGGCACAGAGCCGGGTGAGATCTTCGTTCACCGTAATGTCGCCAATCTTGTTGTGCATACCGACTTGAATTTATTAACCGTACTCGACTACGCTGTTCGTGCACTAAAGGTGGAGCACATCATTGTTTGTGGACATCATGGTTGTGGCGGTGTACGCGCTGCTATGACGCACCACGACATGGGTATTGCCAATAAATGGTTGCGGAATATAAAAGATGTTTATCGTTTTCACCGGGATGAAATTGATGCGATAAATGATGAGAATTTAAAAATCGACCGTATGGTTGAATTGAATGTCCAGGAGCAAGTGATGAACTTAGCTAAAAACTCTGTTGTTCAACGGGCATGGAAGAATGAGCAGCGTCCGCATTTGCATGGATGGGTGTATGATCTGCGTGATGGTATAATTCAGCCTGTATGTGAAATGCCTGCCGGTTCTGATCTGCAGGACATATACGAGTTTGATGATTTATAATAGCCTATTGCTGCTTAGTATTCGATTTAATACGTTGCAATAAATAAAAAGCCCCCGAACTCCGGGGGCTTTTCCACACGAAAACGAAAACGAAACTTAACGAATCACACTGAATTTATTGTAGAATGTTTTTCCATCGGCTACGATCTCGGCAACATACAGGCCGATACCAAGTGTGCTGATGTTGATGGAAGAACCGGACCACGAAGCGTCCGTGCTATAAACTATCTTACCGTTCAAGTCGCGAACAACAACTTGTTGTATTGTATTTGCTCCATAAATGCGCAACGTCTCATTTGCCGGATTAGGATAGACCGACAATCTCGTGGAGAAAAGATCACGGATGCCTGTGGTGCCGGAATTAATACTTATGCTATCATTTACAATTGAAAAGAATTTGGCTACACCGCTTGCGTCTACTGCACGGACGCCGGTTAAGTCAAAACTCAAAGTAGTGCGTGCTGAAACGTTATCTACGATGACCACATCAAACACGGCGATGGTGGAATCGACCATTTGCTCGTTGCCGTCCATGCGAACAGCTACAGCATCAATCACTCCATTCGTCCAGTCCGGGCGAATAAAAGTCATAAGATCTGTTCCTGGTGTGCCAAGCTGACTGGAGGTGAATTCCAAAGTAGATACGGCTGGGTCAATGATAATTGGATTGAAAGAAAGCTGGAATGCCACACCGTAAATACGACGAGCAGGATTAGCATTGTCCCCCAACCGGATGTCAACAGTAACCTGACTACTTGGGCCGGCTGTGTCGGTACTTGAAATCAAGTACATATTGGCGACACTGTTTTGTTGGTTCAATGGGTTGGCAAGACGGATCGGATGAGTCAGTCCGTAATTTTGTCTGATTGCCACCGTATCGTTGGCATTAATCGTTCCATCCCCGTCACAATCTGCAAATTTGTAGTTATTGCCGGAAACGAAGTTAGATGACCAATCGGTCGCAGGTTGTGCTAACCATGCAAGCGAAGCGTTACTGCGCACCGGTCCGGTTGAATTGTAGGCGAGACCGATAGGTAATACGTCGTAGAGGTTGCAACTTAAATCATTGTTGGCATCGCCCGGCCAGACATCTGCACTGCAGCCGTTGACAAATATCTTTAAAGAGTAAGTCTGTACTCCATAAAAAGGACATTTGTTGTCACGTACCTGGAAATACAAAGTGTGAGGCAGTGGACTGATCAGCGAACCGTCCGCGATCAATTCAATATATACCGAATCTTTTTGCGCACCAAAATAGGTTGCATTAATAGCTGAACCAAGTCCGGCTGGAAGTATACTGATGAATGTGCTGTCTGTAGCATCTGCATCATCAGAATAGAGAACGAATGAAAGTGTATCGCCTGCGCAAACATTAGATACAAAGGACGGTGTGCCATTTATTCCGGAAAGCGTTGGAAGGGCATTCGCGTAATTTAATACGCTTATCTGGAAGTCGCGGAATGATGAACCAACTAAAACGCCGTTACGGTACTCATCCATTTGAAATACCACAACATCTACTTCCGGAGAAGTTGGTGTGAATGATACATTTCCGGTTGCAGGATCGACAAGTATACCTGAAAGCGTGGTAATGGGATTTGTAGGGCTGGCAGTTCCGGCATATGTAAGTGGTGTGCCGGATTGTCCTAATGCACTTGCAAGACTAACTACAATCGAATCGTTGTCACTGTCGAAGGCGCCATAGTTGATTTGGACGGGAACTCCGGTCGACAAGTAAGTAAAAGGATTGCCACCAAATGTAGCCGAGTTGTTGAATGGAGTACTTAGGTTGTTTAGTAGCG
>JBEGUX010000270.1:0-12106 GCA_041178685.1 Bacteroidota bacterium | reverse complement strand
TCCTGCTGCCTGCTCGAAACTAGCTTGTGCTGCGCGTAAATCTAAAATAGTCGAAGCGCCGATAGAAAACCGCTCCAGCTGTATATCAAGAACACGGCTTGCCAATTGATAGCTCTCTTCTTGTTGTTGTAATTGTCCCAAAGCCGTTTGATATGCCTCAAATGATTTTAAGGCTTGTGCTTCCAAACGCTGTTCTGTCATCGAGGCTTGTAAGCGGGCATTCCCTGCATTCAGACTTGCAACTTTTTCTCTTGATCGAACAGCTCCGCCGCTATAAATTGGAAATTGAAGTGTTGCTCCAATAACCGGTCCTGTCGATAAATTAAAAAGTGAAAAGCCCGCTTGATTTACGGTACGATTATATGAATATCCGCCATCAAGTCGCAAAGAAGGCAATCGTTCCGACTGAATCTCTTGAATAATTTGTTCGCTTGCTTTCGCCTGGCTTAATATGGCTTGGAGTTCAGGGTTTTTCTGTACGAAGGTAAGTACAGAGTCTAAAATGATCTCACGATCAATAACCATTGAATCTGTTAACTGGTAGATGGTATCCAAATCGACAACCATTATTGAATTTAAATCAACAATTGCACGATGAATGAAAAGATCTTGTTCGGCTAGGTTTTGATCTGCAGTATTGGCGTCAATCCTGGCCTGAAAAAGATCTGCGTCATTCGATAAACCAAGTTTTACACGTTGGTCAATTATGTTTAATTTCTGATCAGCAAATTCTTTACTGCGAATCAGTGCACTTCTATATCGCTGCTGACGAACCACATCAAAGTATTTTATGGTTACTTCAGCGAGTGTATTTTGAAATTGTGCGAGTAAATTCTGTTCGCCTGCATTTTCCAAAGCATTTAAACGATCTCGTGTTGCACGAATACGAAATCCGTTGAACAGTGTATAATTAACGAGCAGTTGTCCATTAAAATTATTTGAAGCATTACCATTACGACTGATCTCAGTACCATTAGAAAACTTTTGGTCGATATCGGTCAACGATTCCTGATCCCGCAAGTTTAAATCTACGGATGGCAATCCTCCTGCATTCCCATAGGTGTTTTCAAGCCGGCTGGCAATGGTATAATTTCGTACTATCTGCACCTCATAATTATATTGAAGTGCTCGCTGCTGTGCATCATTAAGTGATAGTGGCAATTGAGCAACTACTATGTTGGAGATGCTTACGAATAGAACTACAACAAATTTTTTCATGATGGTTCGACCGAGTTTTTACGCTTGCCGGAAATGACCAGATAAAGAGTTGGAATAATAAAAAGCGTAAGGATAAGCGAAAATAAAAGCCCTCCAACAATTACTATCCCCAGTGGAATTCGACTGGTTGCTGCCGACCCAATACTTAAGGCAATAGGTAAAGCTCCAAGTGCAGTAGCAAGCGTTGTCATCAAGATTGGTCGCAATCGTTGTGCGGCGGCTTCAATTACCGCTTGTCGCAACGGAACACCCTGGTCTCTTTTTTGATTGGCAAATTCCACGATCAATATGCCATTCTTCGTCACTAAACCGATCAGCATAATCATACCAATCTGGGAAAAAATGTTCAGTGTTTGATCGAATATCCACAAGCTTAACATAGCACCGGCTAATGCCAGTGGTACGGTAATCATTATCGTCAATGGATCGCGGAAACTCTCAAACTGGGCAGCAAGCACAAGATAAATTAACAAGAGTGCAATTAGTAGCGCAACAATTGTGTTAGAGGAGCTTTCTGCAAAATCGCGGGATGGCCCGTTCAAGGAAGTTTGAAACGATCCATCCAATAGAGTATCTGCAATTCCACGCATAATATCTATTCCATCGCCAATGGTTTTACCTTCTGCCAATGATGCAGAAACAGTTGCCGACTTGAAGCGATTAAAGTTATAGCGCGTTGGTGGACTTGCGGAAGTTGTCATTTTGACAACCGAAGACAACGGAACCAATTCGCCGGAGACAGTGCGAACATTTAATCTGGCAATGTCTTCCGGCGACTGTCGATTACTTAATTCAACTTGTGAAATTACAGGATATTGCTTGCCGTTCATGGTGAAGTAATCCACCCTTCTTCCGCTGAAAGCTCCTTGTACAACGGCCGAAATATCTTCAACAGAAATACCAAGTTCGCGTGCACGCATTCTGTCGATTTCTAGATTTACTTCCGGACGGTTAAACTTCAGGTTTACATCCACATTTTGAAATGTTTTATTGGCACGCGCTGCATCTAAAAACTTTGGAAGTGCACTTTTCAGTTTCTCAAAATCTTGGTTTTGCAGTACAAATTGAACGGGCAATGAGCCTTTGGAGCCTAATCCCACCGACACCGTTTGTTCTTCAATAGGAAAAATTCTAAGTCTATTGAATCGTGTTACTTTCTTGCCAATATCTCTTGCAATCTCTGATTGAGAACGATCCCGCTCATCTCTGGGCACTAAAACTATTCGACCAAATCCGGAATTCAATCCCGTACCAAAAAAATTAGGCACTGCTTGAAAAACAAAATCGCGCTCGGGTACAGAGTCCATTAAGAAATCGAGAAACTCCTGCCCTGCTGAAGACATATAATTATAGCTAGCACCCTCAGGACCATTTAGACTGAAACGTATGGTTCCTTTGTCCTCTAACGGCGCTAACTCACTTTTAAGCGTTGTACCTAAAAAATAAATAAGTCCAAAACAGATTAACAATATTCCCCAGGCAATTACTTTACGATCAACCAAAGACGTCAATCGATTTCTGTAGCCGGCTTCTAACGAACGAAAAAATGGCTCAGTTCTCTCATAAAATTTTCCATGACCTGAATTCTTACGATGAAGTAATACATTAAGTACCGGCGTAATCGTTAAGGATACGAAAGCAGATATAAGCACTGCCCCGGCAACTACAATTCCAAACTCGCGAAATAAACTACCAACAAATCCTTCTAAAAATATTACAGGAAGGAATACAACTGCTAATGTTAATGAAGTCGAAATAACGGCGAAAAATATTTCACGACTTCCTTCTCTTGCTGCGTCTTTTATTGACAATCCCTGTTCGAGCTTTCTAAAAATGTTTTCTGTTACAACAATTCCATCGTCGACGACAAGACCGGTGGCCAGGACAATAGCAAGTAGCGTCAAAATGTTTATTGAAAATCCTGCAGCATACATTATAAAAAATGTAGCGATGATGGAAATAGGAATATCAATTAGCGGGCGTATAGCTATCTGCCAATTACGGAAGAAGAAGAAAATCACCAATACTACCAGTATAAATGCAATTATTAAAGTCTCTTCTACTTCCTTCAGCGAACGGCGGACGTTTTTTGTAACATCAATGAGTACATTGAGTTCTATTTCATTTGATTTTTCTTTCTGAAGTTGTTCAATCCGTTTATACAATTCGTCCGCTATTCGAATGTAATTTGCGCCAGGCTGTGGAATGATAGCAACACCCAAGCCCGGCATTCCATTTAATTTCCAGCTTTGCTCGTATTGCTCGGGGCCTATCTCTATTTTGGCAACATCTTTCAGTCGGACAATTCCTTCAGGAGATTCTTTCAATATCATATTACGGAAATCTTCTTCCGTTTGAAAGCGACCAGCTGCTTTGATGGTCATCTCCGTCTGTTTACCATATACTTTGCCTGAAGGAGTCTCAACATTTTCCGATTTTAATACGCGAGTGATGTCATTAAAAACAAGTCCATACGCTGTTAATTTATCAGGATCAATCCATAAACGCATGGCAGGCCGGCGTTGGCCGAAAAAATTTACAGCACTTACTTCCGGTATTGTTTGTAGTTCATTCTGTAAAACATTTTCAGCATAATCGCTTAACTCTAAAAGCCCCTTTGTGCTGCTCTGCAATGCAATCACAATGATGAAATCACTGTTGGCATCCGATTTAGTGACTACCGGCGACGCATCAATGTCTTGCGGAAGATTTTTCACCGCCTGACTAACCTTGTCGCGAACATCATTGGCTGCGGCTTCAAGTTCAGTACCAAGATTAAACTCTACTGTAATAGTGCTATTGCCTATGGAACTTGTACTTGAAATCGTACGAATGCCGGGAATTCCATTAATCACTTTTTCCAGCGGCTCTGTAATCTGACTTTCTACGACATCAGCATTAGCGCCGGCATAAGCAGTTGTCACTGTTATAATCGGAGGATCAATTGCAGGATATTCCCGAACTCCCAAATAAGTAAATCCAATAATGCCGAATAAGATGATGATTAAATTCATCACCGTAGCTAGTATTGGACGTTTAAGAGATAGTTCCGAGATGTTCATACCGACTTCTAACTATTTAATATGTATACCCGGATAGATCCTTGACAGATTTTATACGCACTTCGGATTTAGGACGGACAAATAAAACCCCGGTAACTATTACTGTATCCCCGGTAGATATTCCGTCGACAATTTCCACTAAATCAGGAGTACGAAATCCTGTCTTCACGTTTACAAACATTCCTCGGCCATCCTTTACCACCATTAACTTATCAGATGTTGCATCCGGGACAATACTTTGAGTGGGAACCAAAATACCTTTCATTGGATTTCCAAGCTTTACCTTAACATAAGCACCGGGCAAAAGTGTCCCTGCACCAACGACAGCTCGTGCTTTTATATTTCTGGTTTGTGAATTAACCAGTGGATCAAACGCAGAAACAGTAGAAGCTATAGTGTCTCCGGTTGCTGTGATGATTTGTATCGACGTTCCTTTCTTTAATCTACCAGAGAATTGTTCGGGTAAGGTGAAATCAACGCGGAGAGGGCCATCCTCCTGAATCATGCCTAAAATATTTTCCGGCTTAACGTATGCTCCCGGACTAATTTGCCGTAAGCCTAAAGTGCCGTTAAAAGGAGCTCGAATTTCTGTTTTATCAATTTGCGCCTGTGTAATCGCTACCGCCGCTTCCAAAGAAGCCACTTGAGCAATGGCCGCATCATAATCCGCTTGATTTACTCCATTGATGGCAATCAACTTTTCAAAGCGTGCTTTGTTTTTACGGGCGAGATCTAATTGAACATTTTGTTGCTTCAGCTGTGCTTGCAATTCTGCATCGTTTATCTTGGCCAAGAGCGTTCCGCGTGATACGTGCGCTCCGTCATTCATAGTAACAGAAACAAGTCGGCCGGAGGTTTCAGGATGAAGTTCTACCATTTCGGCAGCCAAAACTGTTCCATTACACTCCAAAATATTTGTAGTAGATATATAATCAGCGATCATTACATCTACCGACGCAGGAGGAGGCGCAGAGGGAGATGACGCCTTCTTTTCATCGCCACAGCCAACAAGTAGCAGTATGCCAAGACAAGGTAATAAGTTACGCATAGTATGTTCAAAGGTAAGCGGAATGTCAAGGATAAATCAGGTCCAGTAATCAATTTATTGAAGTTCTCCGGTGGATAAGTTAGAGAAGTTTGAATACTTCATTTTAAAGGTTTGTTATATGGTAAAAAGACTGGATCAAAAGGTATATATATTCCATTCCTTCCGGATGAAATGACAATCTGGATTAAACACTATTTGTTGATGATATTACTAGATCTCCGGATTAAGTTACTGCGATGATTGTAATTTCGTGCTACCAATGATTGTCAAAAAAATATCTCTGATTCCACTGCGCATCCCGCTGGTAGAACCATTTATTATTTCACTAGGGCCATTGACTCATGCAGAAAATGTGTTCGTGAAAATGGAGCTTGATGATGGAAGCATTGGCTGGGGTGAATGCAGTCCTTTCCGATCTATTCATGGTGAAAACATCGCTACCTGTATGGCTATCGGAAAAGAAATTGCTGCACAGTTTATTAATTGTGAAGTAACAACCCCTGACCGGTTACTTCAACTTATGGATCGTGCAGTGTATGGAAACACAAGTATAAAAAGTGCTTTTGATATTGCATTTCATGATCTGTTATCACGTAGAAAAGAAATACCGCTTTACAAATTCCTTGGCGGAACTTCTACGCGGACATTATTCACCGATTATACGGTGAGTCTAAGCTCCCTTGAGAAAATGACTGCTGACGCTTTGAAAATAATTTCAAATGGATTTCCGGTGGTTAAAGTAAAGCTAGGCGGTACCCCAACCGAAGATGTAGAGCGTATTCAAGCAATCAGAACTGCTATTGGCGATGATATACCTATACGAATCGATGCCAATCAGGGATGGAATCTTTCAGGAGCAACCATAGCGCTAAATGAAATGAAGCAATTAAAGATTCAGGTTTGCGAAGAGCCGCTTCCTCGATGGAAATATCACGAACTGCCTTTACTTCGTCAAGCGATAAACATACCGTTGATGGCTGATGAGTCTTGCTTTGATGAACACGATGCACAAAAATTGATTACACTTCAAGCGTGTGATGGCTTTAATATAAAGCTGGGTAAATCCTCAGGTATTGTTCGCGCTCAACGAATAGCCGAACTGGCAAAAAATAACAATATCTTACTACAAGTAGGTGGATTTCTTGAGTCTCGCCTGGGATTCACAGCAGCTGCTCACTTTGCCATGGCGCATCCATCAATTAATTATATCGACTTTGATACGCCGCTGATGTTTACCGAAGATCCTGTAGAAGGCGGGATCACGTACGGAAATAATGGAAGGATCACATTGAGCGATCGGCCAGGACTGGGTGCCGGCCTAAAACCGGATTCTTTCCAAGAAAATGATCAGATAATCGTTCAATGATTGAACGATGAAACTATAGTTTAGCCAAAGATCCTTTGAGGTGATTGATCACATTGACTTCAACAGCATCAATGGATTTTTTATCGGCCAGGAAACAAGATGTCCAGTCGGTTAGATGAATTAAGTACAATGAACGCTCAAGTTGCGAATCGCCTTTTGACCAAACTTCCTGTATGTGAGGAGTACGCTGACTGATGATTTCTTTTGAAATATCTATGCGTGCCTGTGTGCGGAAATAATCCGTTTGATTACGCAAGAAAACAACTGCGCACTCCGGATGTTGCTCTGCCCATCCCACAAGTTCATTGTGGTTCATTTCCGGAAGAATATGATGCATGCATAACATTTTTGAGTTCTCGTTGATCTGCTGACGAAAACGAGTTGCAACACCATTGTAGCCATCAGCTGCATAAATCACCGGCAACTTCGTGTATAAAAACTCTGTTAATTGCATCGCCTCCGACTGAATTGCTGCGGCTTCGTTTTCCATCCTATTCAAAGATGCTCGCAACTGACTCTTAAACGAATCGTCGATAAGCTTCAGTCCAAGAAGTACGTAGAACAATTGAGTGAGCGAATATCCCAAGCATGAGCGCGGCGGCATTCCGCCAGGAATAATGATAATATCCAATTTATGCGCTGTCGCCATTTCAGCGATTTTTCCTCCGGATGTTACACAAACGATCTTGGCCTTCTTCTTCAGCGCAGCTTCCATCGCTTCAATCGTCTCTTCCGTATTACCGGAATAAGAACTTACAATTACCAAAGTGTTTTCATTGACAAAAGAGGGTAAAAAATAATCCTTATTGACAACAATCGGAACGGGGCACTGACCGGCAACTACTTCGGCAAGAATGGTTCCGCCAATGCCTGATCCACCAAGGCCGGTGACGACAACGTTGTGGATGGGAGTAACGGAAGGTGTTATTTTAGCTGCCTCGCCAATGGCGATTGCTTCTTTCAACTGAACCGGAAATTGCTGAACCAGATTTTTCATACTTGTAGGTAATTTGACTGCAAAAATAGGGTGTTTCAGGGATTAATAAACAGGTTATTCTACCAAATAAAACACCTTTCCAACAAAACTTGTTTTATAACTTCAAAATTACCGTAATCCGTGCCAACCACTATCTTTGCGTAAAATTAAAGCTGCATGGAACTGAACGAACAGGAGCTCATTCGCCGACAAAAACTTGATGAACTTCGAAAGCATGGCGTTGATCCTTATCCGGCTGAACGCTGGGAGGTTAATACGAATTCCAAGGATATTCTCGAGGGATTCGATGCCAATCCGGATGCGTTTAAAGACTTATCCTACGCAGGCCGCATCATGAGCATCCGCGATATGGGTAAGGCACTTTTCATTGTGCTGCAAGATGCCATCGGACGAATGCAAATCTATCTACGTCGCGATGATATTTGCCCGGGCGAAGATAAAATGCTGTTCGACTTCGTAGTGAAAAAGGGACTTGACATCGGTGATATCATTGGTGTTCAAGGTTATGTTTTCCGTACCAAGACCGGCGAAATTACCATCCATGCCACTGCGTTCAAATTACTATCGAAAGCACTTCGTCCATTGCCCGTGGTAAAACAGGACGCCGACGGAAAGATTCACGATGCCTTTACCGATCCGGAGCAACGCTATCGTATGCGCTACCTCGACCTCATTGTAAACCCACATGTTCGCGATGCCTTCGTGAAGAGAACGCAGCTGGTCAACTCGATGCGCAGTTATCTGAACACCAAAGGCTATCTCGAAGTTGAAACACCAATCCTTCAGCCGCTTTATGGCGGAGCTGCAGCTCGTCCTTTCAAGACGCACCATAATACGCTCGATATGACATTGTACCTGCGTATTGCGAATGAACTATATCTAAAACGTCTTGTTGTTGGTGGCTACGATGGCGTTTACGAGTTTTCAAAAGATTTCCGGAACGAAGGAATGAGTCGCTTTCACAACCCGGAATTTACACAGATGGAGCTGTATGTCGCTTACAAGGATTACGATTGGATGATGGATCTCGTCGAAGAAATGGTGGAAAAAATCGCCATGGATTTGCACGGTAAAACTGAAGTTCCTGTAGGCGAACATGTCATTAACTTCAAACGACCATGGAAACGCTATACGATGTACGAATCCATTCAGGAGTTTACGGGAATTGATATCTCAGCAATGAATGAAGATGAGTTGCGTAAAACTTGCAGAAGTATCGGAGTACAGGTGGATGAAAAGATGGGACGCGGGAAACTCATCGATAGCATATTTGGCGATAAGGTGGAACCGAAACTCATTCAACCCACGTTTATCACCGATTATCCGGTGGAAATGAGTCCACTTGCTAAAAAACACAGAAGTAAGCCAGGACTGGTAGAGCGATTCGAAGCGATCTGTAACGGTAAAGAAATTTGTAACTCGTTTTCTGAATTGAACGATCCGATTGATCAACGGGAACGTTTTGAACACCAAGTAGAACTTGGCGCACGTGGTGATGACGAAGCTATGGTACTCGATGAAGATTTTTTACGCGCACTCGAATATGGTATGCCACCAACTGCCGGTCTTGGCATTGGCATAGATCGTTTAAGCATGATCATGACCAACAGTAATTCTATTCAGGATGTTCTCTTTTTCCCGGCTATGCGTCCGGAAAAAGTGGCAGAAGAAGTTCCTGCCCAAGAGTAGACCAAATCGAATTCCAAAAAATAAAAACGCCGGTATTTTCATCCGGCGTTTTTTATATTAGTCAATGATAAATCGTCAAAGAGCAATTATTTATTATTAATTTCAATCCATGAAATTCAAACTGATTATATCAATTTCTCTTTTTCTTGTAGCGTGTAGCGGATCCAAAGTTGTCCTAACCGACAGTCAATTGCGAAGTAAACTGGAAGAGCACATTGCTATTCTTTCGTCTGACGAATTTGAAGGTCGTGAATCCGGTGAGCCGGGTGCTTTGAAAGCGCGTGATTACGTCGTCGATCAGTTCGAGCTTATCAATCTTAAACCAAAAGGAACAAAAGGATTTGTGCAGTCTTTCACGTTTCCAAAAGGCGCACGATTTGGCGCAAGTACGCAGTTATATATCAATCTTTATTCCTTTCAGCCTGATACAGATTTTGTTCCATTACCATACTCGTCCAACGGAATAGTAACCGGATACATTGCGCGAGTTGGATATGGAATTGATGATCCAGGGCTTCAACAACAAGATTATTTGGGTAAAGTAAATTTATCGAAGAAGATTTTTGTGATGGAGTACGGTACACCGGATGGAAATAACCCTCATGGAAAATTTACGGAGTGGACGGATCTGCGAAAGCGTATAGATGTTGCTATTTCCCGTGGCGCAGTCGGAGTAATTTTCATCAACAGCGATACTTCGATCACTGTTCCTATTCCGGATTTTAACAGCCGCATCACCGCCTCGGCTATTCCGGTAATTTTTGCGAAAGGTAAATCTGCGGAACTGTTGCGCGATAGCGTTATCACCAATTGTACAGTAGGTGTAGAGATCGAACGCATACAAAAAACTGCCTACAACGTGGTTGGATTCGTCAACAATAAAGCGAAAAACACGATTGTTATTGGGGCTCATTATGATCATCTTGGTTATGGCGACGAAGGTTCGCTTTACCGCGGTGATCGTGCTATCCACAATGGTGCCGATGATAATGCAAGCGGTACGGCTGCAATGATCGAATTAGGAAGACGATTAAAAATCAGTGGCCCTAAAACCAACAATTATCTTTTCATCGCATTCTCCGGGGAAGAAAAAGGATTATTGGGATCAAATTATTTTGTCAAAAATTCTCCTGTTGACTTGACAACTGTCAATTACATGATTAACCTTGATATGGTTGGTCGTTTGAAGGCAGATGATAAAACATTGATATTATCCGGCACAGGAACATCTCCCCGTTTCAAAACGTTGATTGATTCGATTTCTGTTGACAGCATTCGAATAAAGCCGTCTGATTCCGGTGTTGGCCCAAGTGATCACACCTCGTTTTATTTACAAAATGTCCCTGTACTACATTTTTTCAGCGGCACACATGCTGATTATCATAAACCATCCGATGACGCTGATCGCATCAATTATGAAGGAGAAATTGCAATCATGAAAATTATTTTGAATACGATAAATCTGACTGCGAACGATGGTAAAATTCCTTTTACAAAAACTAAAGATGAGAACAATGAAAATGCTCCTAAATTTAAAGTAACGCTGGGTGTTGTTCCTGATTACACGTATGATGGCGAGGGAATGCGTATTGATGGTGTTACCGATGGAAAGCCTGCTTCAAAAGCCGGACTACAGCCTGGCGATGTAGTAGTACAGATTGGGGAACATCGCGTCCTGGACATGATGAGCTATATGAAAGCTTTGGGGAAATTCAATCGCGGTGATGCAGTAAAAATTAAAATTCGCAGAGGAAATCAAGAGTTGGAAAAAGATGTGGTGTTTTAATTTCTGCTGCTTTGCAGGAACTCAAACAAACCCGTCTCCAAGCTCTTGGACAGTAGCTATAATTTAGCATCTTTGCATCATAATGAAACCTGTCATTTCCGTCATTGGCGGTGGTAGTTGGGCCACCGCAATCGTCAAGATACTTTCTAATAATGTAGAGACTATTCATTGGTGGGTGCGCACAGCAGAGACCGCTGAATTCCTGCGTAAGTACGGTCATAATCCCAACTATCTCAGCGACGTCAATATCAACCAGGAGCGTGTACAGGTTACTAACGATTTAAAATCGGCGATTCATCATTCGGACATTATTATTCTGGCAGTGCCTTCTGCATTTTTAAAATCATCGCTTGCAGAAATTAACGCTAAAGACCTCGAAGGAAAAATTGTTTTTTCAGCCATTAAAGGAATTGTTCCGGACGAATTATTAATAGTTGGGGATTATTTACAAAGTAATTATGGTATTCCCATCGACAAAGTGGGCGTTATCACCGGTCCTTGTCATGCAGAAGAAGTCGCGATGGAACGGTTATCGTATCTCACCATTGCCTGTCAGGATACCAAGAACGCCGAAACATTGGCGCAACAAATGAATTGCCGTTATATAAAGACAACGGTCAGTGATGATATCTATGGAACAGAATATTCGGCTGTATTAAAAAATGTTTTTGCTATCGCCGGTGGCATTGCACATGGAGTTGGTTATGGCGATAACTATCTAGCCGTTCTGATTTCGAATGCTATTCAGGAAATCAAACGCTTTGTGGACGCTGTTCATCCGATAGATCGTGACATCAACGACTCAGCGTACCTCGGTGATTTGCTGGTTACCGCCTACTCATCTTTCTCTCGTAATCGTTTGTTCGGCACTATGGTTGGAAAAGGCTACTCCGTCAAAGTGGCACAACTGGAAATGAATATGATTGCGGAAGGATATTAT
>JBEGUX010000269.1:0-4457 GCA_041178685.1 Bacteroidota bacterium | reverse complement strand
AATATTTTTTCCAAGCCAGCCATTTGCATACGCTTCGTCGATAGCTTGTTCAAGGACACGCGAAACGTAAAAATATTCTCCACGGATATAGATGTAAGCAGTCTTTGCTCCGAGCGCAAAGCTGGAGGTGATCATTCCTTCCACCAA
This sequence comes from Bacteroidota bacterium, assembly GCA_041178685.1. Taxonomy (GTDB): domain Bacteria; phylum Bacteroidota; class Bacteroidia; order AKYH767-A; family 2013-40CM-41-45; genus Pollutiaquabacter. The sequence goes on along the minus strand of JBEGUX010000269.1, from coordinate 4,310 downwards.
CAAGTGAGGAATACGCTCCATCAGGTAGCGGTCTTTGAATGTACCGGGTTCTGATTCGTCAGCATTACAAACCAAATAACGTGGAACACCTTCGGGCTTTGCGAGGAAACTCCATTTCATGCCGGTGGGGAAGCCTGCGCCTCCGCGACCGCGAAGTCCGGATTTTTTCACTTCTTCGACAACTGCTTCCGGAGAAAGTTGCTTGAGCGCTTTCTCTACAGAGGCGTAGCCACCATGTTTGCGATATACTTCGTACGATTGAATGCCCGGAACGTGATCGTGTTCCAGCAAGAGTTTTTTGCCCATGATCAGATAGTTCTTGGTTCCGGTTTATCGGTATAGGATTTTCTTTTTCCGTCAGTCTTGAAGCGTTCCATTAGTGAATCGACTTTGTCTAACGTTAGATTTTCATAGTAATCGGCTCCTACCTGCATCATTGGTGCAGTTCCGCAGGAGCCGAGACATTCAACAGACTTAAGCGTAAACATGCCGTCGGCCGATGTGCCGCCCACTTTTACGTTCAATTTCTTCTCAAGGTGTTTAATGACATCTTCTGCGCCCAGCAACCAGCACGAGCTGGTGCGACAAACTTCAATGACGCATTTGCCGACCGGCTTCAGGTTGAACATGGAGTAGAACGATGCTACTTCATAAACTTCAACAGGTTGGATGTTCAGCAATGAAGCGACATAATCCATCACAGCCGGCGATAGCCAGCCATCAAATTCAGCCTGCGCAATGTGCAGTATTGGGATGAGTGCAGACTTTTGTCGGCCTTCCGGATAACGCTTGATCATTTTTTGAACGAGCGCCAGTGAGGAATCACTGAAACGGATTTCATTCATGGGTTTTATAATTTACTTTTAATCGGCATTCGGCACTTTACTATTCATAGGAACAAGATTCTACTTGTTCCATTTTATTCCAGGTTGCAATCTCAGGCATCCAGCTCGCCGGCGATCACGTTCATTGAACTCATCGTGAGGACGGCATCACTAAGGAAGGATCCTTTAATCATTTCCGGATACGCTTGGTAATAGATGTAGCACGGACGACGGAAATGCAAACGGAACGGCTGACGGCCACCATCGCTGATAAGATAGAAGCCCAGCTCACCGTTTCCACCTTCGACGCAATGATACACTTCGCCTTTGGGCACATCGGTTTCGCCCATCACAATTTTGAAATGGTAGATGAGCGCTTCCATGTTGTTGTACACATCTTCTTTCGGAGGAAGGTAGAAACTTGGAATATCTGCGTGGAAGGATTTTTTATCTTCCAGTTTATTCATTTTATCAATCGCCTGACGGATGATGCTCAAACTTTGCCACATCTCCTCCTGACGAACCATGAAGCGATCGTACGTGTCGCCGTTGGTGCCAACAGGAATATCGAATTCAAAATCCTGATACGATGAGTATGGATTCATCACGCGTACGTCGTAGTCAACGCCGGCTGCGCGGAGATTTGGACCACTGAAACTGTATTGTAATGCACGCTCGGCAGAAATCGGTCCGCAGTTGATGGTGCGATCCATGAAAATACGATTACGCACGAGCAGATTTTCAAACTCTTTCAAACCTGCAGGTAATTCCTTCAGTAAATGATCAATCTTGCGCCATGCTGTTTCGCTGAAGTCACGTTCGAAACCTCCGATACGGCCAACGTTAGTCGTTAATCGTGCGCCACACAACTCTTCATAAATTTCATAAATGAATTCGCGCCACTGGAAAACGTATAAAAAGCCGGTCATTGCACCGGTATCTACGCCTATAACGCTATTACAAATGATGTGGTCGGCAATACGTGCGAGTTCCATCACGATGACACGCATGTATTCAACACGCTTTGGCAACTCTGCGCCAATTAATTTTTCTACCGTCATATGCCAGCCCATGTTGTTGATGGGCGAGGAGCAATAGTTCATTCGATCGGTGATCGGTGTGATTTGGTAAAAAGGTTTATGCTCGGCCAGCTTTTCAAAGGCACGGTGGATATATCCAATCGTTGGTTCAGCATCTACGATAATCTCACCGTCCATCTTCAGAACGTTCTGGAAAATGCCGTGTGTAGCCGGATGCGTAGGGCCGAGGTTGAGGATGGAGTATTCTTTTTCCGGAGTTGGAACAGTATTTTCGAAAGTAGTCTTCATCGCTAAAATCAGTTCAGGATTGTAAACGTTTAGGATCGTATCCTGCCGGACGGCGGCCGAAGAGTGTATCGTCTTTGTCGTAACGCGTTGCGTCCTCTATCGGATACTCTTTACGCAACGGATGATAGTCCATGTCTTCCACGTTCAGGATGCGCTTCAGGTTCGGATGACCTTTGAATTGAAACCCGAAGAAGTCAAATGCTTCGCGTTCCATCCAGTTCGCTGCAGGGAATACAGTTGTCAACGTATCGAACGATAAATCATTGGCGGTTGTAAATGCCTTGAAGCGCAGTCGCAAATTAGTAGTCAAACTGTGCACCTGATACATCATGCCGAATGGCTTGGTGGAGTCCGGGAAATGGAGTCCGCAAGCCGTGGTCAGGTATTGAAAGCGGAAAGTTTCGTGGTCGTGTAAATAGCGTAAAATAGGAACGATATTTTCCTTGGTGGTATGCACGACAGAAAAATCGTACGCTTGTTCTAGGCTAAGAATATTGCTGCCGAAATGTTGTTGCAAGTCGGCAAGAACGTTTTCTATCGTCGGTTTTTCCATGTTGGATTATTCAATGCCGTAAGAGGCGAGAAGTTGTTTGTATTCCGGTGAATTGCGACGGCGCAGTGATTCTTCGCCGACTAATTTCTGGATGTTAAGCACGCCATCAATAATTTGCTCCGGGCGTGGCGGACAGCCGGGAACATACACATCGACAGGAATGATGTGGTCGATTCCTTGCAGAACGGAGTAGGTGTCGAAAATTCCACCGCTGGAGGCGCAGGCGCCAACAGAAAGAACCCAACGTGGCTCTGCCATTTGCTCGTACACTTGACGCAAGACCGGCGCCATTTTTTTGGCAATGGTTCCCATCACCATCAGTAAGTCGGCCTGACGTGGCGAAAAGCTGAGTCGTTCTGAACCGAATCGTGCGAAGTCGTAATGCGAAGCCATGGTAGCCATGAATTCGATACCGCAACACGATGTAGCGAATGGAAGAGGCCACAGCGAATTCTTTCGGGCGAGTCCAACGGCTTTATCGAGTGTTGTCGCGAAGAATCCCGGACCTTCAAATCCGGGAGGCGTCGGAGCTACTTCAAATTTTGGTGGAGTGATTATTTCAGACATGGAGTTGAATTCCGTGGTTGAGTATTGGATGATTTATCGGGTGAAGTTTCGTCAGGTGGACGGCACAATCACTATTCCCACTTCAATGCGCCTTTTTTGATAATGTAATAGAAGCCGGTCAATAGTAATACCATGAATACGAACATTTCAAGGATACCTGTTGTTCCCAGTTCTTTAAAATTAACTGCCCAAGGATACATGAAGATGACTTCAACGTCGAACAGTACAAACAGAATAGCCACTAAAAAATACTTGATCGAAAATGGAATACGCGCATTGCCTTTCGATTCGATGCCGCACTCAAACGATTCAAGTTTGACTTTTGATTTTCTTTTTGGACCAAGGAAGTGTGTTGCTACCATCGTGGTAACGATAAATCCAAGTGCTACGATGAACTGGATGACCATTGGAAAGTAGTCGGAGGGAAGATCCTGATGCTGCATATTTTTTTGGTCTGATTTTACTGATCAGATTGGGTGGTAAATTTACGCTTTTGCCGAACGTATTCGCTGTTTTTAACCCTAAAATTGGCGTATTTTACCAAGTGGTTGTGGAGTGTTTTTCAATGGAAAACAATCAACTTCAGCGTTCGTTTTGGTTGAAAAGCATGACGGAGTTTTTATTTCGTCCCTAAGTACCAATTAAATGGGCATTTGTCGTCCCGATAGAATGGAGCTTTATACTTAATTGAAGTCCCCCAATAAAATATAAATAATTAATTACCAATATTTTGTAAAAAATTCAAATATTAAACAAACGTTTGATTAGTTAAAAAAATTTCTCAGCTTTGTTCAATGCCTGATCGTCGTTCGTTATTACTGGAGAAAGCGGAACAATTATTTGCCGAAAGCGGGTTCGAAGGGACGTCAGTTCGTAACCTGGCCAGTGCCGCGGGAGTTAATGTGGCCATGATTTCTTATTACTTCGGTTCCAAAGAAAAATTGTTTGAAGCATTGGTCGAATACCGGACATCCTTTCTGCGGGAAAAAATGAGTTCACTCAATAGTACTGCAGCTGATCCATGGCAGCGTTTGGAAG
>JBEGUX010000268.1:0-3831 GCA_041178685.1 Bacteroidota bacterium | reverse complement strand
AGGCGGTTATAGTTTTCAACAATCGCAACAAGTTATACACTCCGGCTTGACAAGACCTTGCTTGGCCTTGCCCTAAATCCTATCTTTGCAATACAAAAGAGACATTTTTTTCAGCGCGTTTTTCTGCTGAATTTTGCTTACTAACCTGAACCATGCGTCAACTAAAAATAACCAAATCCATTACTAACCGCGAAAGTCAATCGTTGGAGAAATATCTCCAGGAGATTGGTCGCGAAGAATTGATTACTGCAGAAGAAGAGGTACGCCTTGCTCGACTGATTAAACAAGGTGACCAAAACGCCTTGGATCGTTTAACTAAAGCCAACCTTCGTTTCGTAGTATCTGTATCCAAACAATACCAGAATCAGGGACTTAGTCTCCCCGATTTGATTAATGAGGGCAACCTTGGATTGATCAAAGCGGCTAAACGATTCGACGAAACCCGCGGATTCAAATTCATCTCCTACGCTGTATGGTGGATTCGTCAATCCATCCTTCAAGCACTGGCCGAACAATCTCGTATTGTTCGTCTTCCGCTGAACCAAGTTGGATCCCTTAACAAAATTGCAAAAGCTTATTCCAAACTGGAACAAGAATACGAACGCGAACCTTCTCCAGAAGAGTTGGCAAAAGTGCTGGATATTCCTACGGAGAAAATTTCCGACACCATGCGTGTTAGCGGAAAACATGTTTCCATGGATGCTCCATTCGTTCAAGGTGAAGACAATTCACTCATCGACGTTATTGAGAACCAGGATTCGCCTCGTGCCGACAGTTTACTCATGAACGAATCACTTCAGAAAGAAATCGACCGTTCATTAAGCACACTTACTGAGCGTGAGCGTGAAGTTATCCGTCTGTTCTTCGGTATTGGAATGCCTCACGGACTTACTCTTGAAGAGATTGGCGCTCAGTTTGATCTTACCCGCGAACGCGTACGTCAGATCAAAGAGAAAGCTATTCGTCGATTACGCCACAAATCCCGTAGCCGCTTGTTAAAAGCATATCTGGGATAAACGGCTTCTTCAGCAGCTGATTTTTCGAACAGCTTTCATTCAACGTGAAAGCTGTTCTTTTTTAGAACACAACCAAACCAACAATCATTTTTATTTTCCATGGAAACTTTAAAAGCAAGCCCGAAGGATAAATACGAGCACGAACTCGCGGGTTGGATAGAGTACGAAAAAGCAGCCATCAAATTGATCCATATTACTGGCAACTTGTGGTTTGATCGCTCCGTCGAAATCGTACTTTTTCGTAACCAGCTCGTGGACCGCAGCGCGAGTGAAATTTTACACCTTCACCAGTATGCGAAAGAATTCGTAAAGAAACCGATTAGCATCCTCGATACCTTGGCACTGGCCGAAGAAATGATGAAACTGGACCTTGCTCCTTCTCGCATTGATATTGGTCGTTTAAATTTCGAGTGGATAGCTGAAAAAGCTAATTACGCTTCCATTACAGAATTCGTTATTGATAAGCTCAGTGGATTTATTGGCAAGGAAAAACGCAGCATCATTCCGCGCGATGTTGTATTGTACGGCTTCGGTCGAATTGGTCGCCTTTTGGCACGAGAGCTCATTTCTCAGGCAGGCAAAGGCGAACAACTTCGTCTTCGTGCTGTCGTAACCCGTTCCAGCGGCCCTGAAGAACTTGCCAAGCGTGCAGATTTGCTTCGTAATGACTCAGTTCACGGTGCTTTTCCGGGAACAGTTATTGAAGATCCGGCCAACGATGCGTTAATCGTTAACGGACATACCGTCAGGATGATTGCGGCCAGTGATCCTTCTTCCATCGACTATACCGCTTATGGAATTAACGATGCATTGGTGATTGACAACACCGGTATTGCCCGCGACCGTGAGGGATTAGGTAAACACCTTAACTCCGAAGGCGTCAGCAAAGTATTGCTAACTGCTCCGGGCAAAGGCGATGTTCCTAACATTGTTTACGGAGTTAATCAGGAAGCTTTTGATCACCATAACGAAACTATTTTTTCAGCAGCATCATGCACCACGAATGCTATTGTACCTGTTTTATCAGTAATCGACAGTGCATTCGGAATTGAAAAAGGTCATATCGAAACTATCCACTCCTACACCAACGACCAGAACCTGCTCGATAACTACCATAAAAAATACCGTCGTGGACGTTCCGCTGCGTTGAACATGGTAATTACGGAAACCGGCGCCGACAAAGCAGTAGCAAAGGTTCTTCCTCACCTTGCCGGCAAATTGACCGGTAATGCTGTTCGCGTACCGACGCCTGATGTTTCACTAGCGATTCTAAATCTCACGCTTAAGAAATCATCTTCCAAAGAAACCATTAATGAAGCAATGCGTGCTGCTGCGCTACAAGGCGAACTTGTCGAGCAGATTCAGTATGCTGTATCCAATGAATTAGTATCAACCGATTTGGTTGGCAATCCTTGTGCATCCATTTTTGATAGCCAGGCTACGATCGTATCCAAAGACAACCACAGTGTAGTGCTGTATGTTTGGTATGACAACGAATATGGATACAGTCGACAGGTAATACGTTATGCAAAGTATCTGGCTGATGTTATTCGATTGAGATACTATTAATCATTTTTTCACTCAACAAAAAAGGCATCCCACCGGATGCCTTTTTTTTATGGGACAGCATTGAATAGCTTAGCCCAATACTTCTTTTGAAATAAAGCCTCCGCCGATGACGTCATCGTTATCATAGAAAACGGCACTTTGTCCGGGCGTTACCGCCGAGACCGGCGCATGGAAGGTCACTTTTACATTTCCACCCACCGACTGGATCATACCGGACGTTCCTTTGTCTTTGTAACGAATCCGTGTTACCGCTTCCATTGGTTCGTCCAGTGTTGCAAATTTGATGAGGTTGACACTCTCCACCCACATTTCCTGCGACTGCAAATCATCGGAAGTGCCTAATACAACAGTATTTGTTTTAGGCTGTATATCAACAACATAAACCGGTTCTCCTAAAGCGATTTCCAGGCCTTTGCGCTGGCCAATTGTATAAAATGGATAGCCCTTGTGTTTACCTAAAACCTTTCCGGTCTTGTCAATGAAATTTCCTCCGGCCAGCTGATCCACCAGCTCTCCACGTTGGCGGCGAAGAAAGGACCGGTAATCATTGTCGGGGATAAAGCAGATTTCGTAGCTCTCCGGTTTATTAGCCAATTCATGGAAGCCCATTTTGGCCGCCATATCTCTGATTTCGGTTTTATGAAATCCCCCCACCGGAAACATAGTCCGCGACAAACACGCTTGAGAGACTCCCCACAACACATAACTCTGATCCTTCCAGTCGTCCTTGCCTTTACTTATAACAAACCTCCCATTCTCTTCACGCACTTTTGCATAATGGCCGGTGGCGATGAACTCGCAATCCAGCATATCAGCACGCTTTAAAAGTGCCTCCCACTTAATATGCGTATTGCATTTAACGCATGGATTCGGAGTTCGGCCTGCCATATATTCATCGATAAAATTATTGATGACGTGACCGCCAAACTCTTCACGTATATCTAAAATGTAATGCGGAAATCCTTTGTCGACTGCAATTGATCGAGCATCGTTAATAGAGTCAAGTGAACAACAACCTGTTTCTTTTTTCGAACCTCCGCTGGAAGTGTAGTCCCAGGTTTTCATGGTCAACCCAACGACTTCGTACCCCTCTTCATGTAACAACATAGCCGATACAGAGGAATCAATTCCTCCGCTCATAGCAACTAATACGCGACCGTGCTTTGACATGACCTGTTGTTTTTAGGATTATTCTCAAGTAACTGAAAAAGAATTACTTGTCGCCTAAAAACAATACAAAGGTACT
>JBEGUX010000267.1:0-6629 GCA_041178685.1 Bacteroidota bacterium | reverse complement strand
GTAAGCTGGCCTTCGGCATTATAACCCGAACCCGGACCGCAATCGACATAGGAACTTGTGCCCGGAAAATTGATCGCGTAATCACAATTCGACTGCCCAAAAGAAAACGAGCCAATGAAGCTCAACAGGACGAGAGATAGTAGTTTTTTCATTTACTTGTATGGCTTTTATATGCGGTTTAAATTAACGCAATTACCAGCAATAATGTACATTAATATAGATGAAAATGGATTAAGAAACGGATAGTATTGACCCAAATTGATCGATTGTACTCCTGGTTTTTAAAATATCATTAATAATTATTGGGATTCAATTGTATTTTATTGACAATTAAAGAACTATGTAATAGCTGCCAACTTGTCAGATAGCCTTTTAAGCTGTACTTTTGTAGTAAACCGCTTTCCATGGAATTCACGGAAAACAAAGTAATTGACGAAGCCCGTCAGGGCGAGGCATTGATGACCGGCGACAATACCGGTTCGAAGAAGTTATTTCTGGAAAGTTACGGCTGCCAGATGAACTTTTCGGACAGTGAAATCGTGGCATCGATTTTAGCCGGCATCGGATATTCAACCACTCGGGTGATGGAAGAGGCGGATGTTATTTTATTGAACACGTGTGCCATCCGCGACAATGCGGAGCAACGAATTTGGGGTCGCTTGCGCGAGATGCGCAAATCAAAAAAGACCAACAAGGATCTTATCGTTGGCGTTCTGGGTTGTATGGCTGAAAGGCTGAAAACCGAACTGCTCGAAAAAGAAAAGCTGGTCGACATTGTTGTAGGTCCTGATGCTTACCGTGATTTACCCAATTTGATTGCTGCAGCAGAGTCCGGTCAGAAAGCGGTAAACGTTCTTCTTTCGCGCGAAGAAACGTATGCCGAGATCAGTCCTGTTCGATTAGGTACCAACGGTATCACAGCTTTCATTTCAATTATGCGTGGTTGTGATAATATGTGCTCCTTCTGTGTGGTACCATTTACGCGCGGACGCGAGCGCAGTCGTGATCCGGAATCCATCCTTAACGAAGCGCAGGATCTGTTTGATCGCGGCTACCGTGAAGTTACTTTACTTGGACAGAATGTCGATTCGTATTTATGGTGGGGCGGCGGACCGAAAAAAGATCTGCCAAAAGAAACTGTTCAGGCGGCGCTTGAACATCGTTTACCTGCCGAAGAACAAAAACAGTTCACCACGTTTGCCGATTTAATGGATCGCGTGGCATTGATCAGCAAAGATCTTCGTATTCGCTTTTCTACGTCTAACCCACGCGATATGACCGATGCCGTTCTCCACGTGATGGCCAAACATGAGAACATCTGTAACTACGTTCACTTGCCGGTTCAATCGGGCAGCAGTGTAGTATTGGAACGAATGAACCGCGGTTACACGCGTGAACAATACATGGATCGTATAGAAGCGATCCGGCGGATTGTTCCCGGTTGCGCCATTTCTACCGATATCATTTCCGGATTCTGCGGTGAAACAGAAGAACAACATCAAGAGACACTATCGTTGATGCGCTGGTCCGCTTACGATTACGCCTACATGTTTAAATATTCCGAACGCCCTGGGACATTAGCTGCACGGCAATACCCGGATGATGTGGACGAATCCACAAAATCGCGCCGCTTGTCTGAGATCATTGAACTTCAAAAGGAGCTCTCCCACAATAGCAACTTACCTCAAATTGGTAAGACGTTCCGTGTTCTTGTCGAATCAGAATCAAAAAAATCCGATCAACACTTGTCCGGTCGAACCGGCGAAAATAAGGTGGTAGTTTTTCCTCGTAAAAATTACAAGCCCGGCGATTATGTCAATGTACACATTACCAGCTGCACGCCAGCTACGTTGATTGGCGAAGTGGTGGACTGATTTCTCTATAATTTTTTCAAATCATTAATAGGTTTAAAATGACCATCCACGATATAAAAGCACGCTTTGGCATCATTGGTAATTCTCCGCAGCTGGAACATGCGATCAATGTCGCTAAACAGGTGGCAACCACTGAAATCAGTGTGTTGATCTTTGGCGAAAGCGGTGTTGGTAAAGAAGTTTTTCCTCAGATTATTCACCAATTAAGTCCGCGCAAACACGGACCTTTTATCGGGGTCAACTGTGGAGCAATTCCAGAAGGCACGATTGACTCCGAATTGTTTGGTCACGAAAAAGGGGCATTTACCGGCGCACACGAAGCCCGAAAAGGTTATTTTGAAGTAGCGAATGGCGGAACCATTTTTCTGGACGAAGTTGGCGAGCTTCCGCTGAACACGCAGGTTCGATTGCTGCGCGTATTAGAAACAGGCGAATTCATCAAAGTTGGATCTTCCAAAGTACAGAAGACGAATGTTCGCATCGTAGGTGCTACCAACGTGGATATGCTAAATGCTATTGAGCAAGGACGATTTCGTGAAGACTTGTATTACCGATTAAATACAGTTCCAATTCGTATCCCGCCGTTGCGGGACCGCAAAGAGGACATCCATTTGCTCTTCCGTAAATTCGCCAGTGATTTTGCCGAGAAGTACCGTGTTCCTTCTATCTCACTGACGGCGGATGCTGTGCAGATCCTGCTTGAATATCGCTGGCCAGGCAATATCCGCCAGTTAAAAAACATCACAGAACAGCTTTCCATACTGGAAAAGAAACGGGACATCAACGGTGAAACTTTGTTTCAATACCTGCCTCCTGCCCCGCTGACTACGTCGCCAATATTATTGAAAGACGGCTCGCGATCCTCCCAGGAATTTACAGAGCGGGAGTTGTTGTATAAAGTCCTTTTCGAAATGAAAAAGGATATGAACGACATGAAGCTATTGATCAACGAGATCATGCAACATGGAACTGATCCTGCTTGGCGCGAGCGAAATGCAGGACTTGTTCAGTCGCTGCATCCGGAAACATCCATTCAGCAGTTCATCCCAACGGTGGATCCAACCATTACCATACATACACCAACCGTTTCCGTTCCTGCCATTCCGGTCAACCACGTTCAACCGCATACAGAAGTTGAAGAATCGCTTTCTTTGGAAGACAAAGAAAAGGAGTTCATTCAAAAAGCCCTTGAAAAGCACCGCGGGAAACGTAAACTTGCAGCGCGCGAATTGGGAATATCGGAAAGAACGCTTTACAGAAAAATGAACGAATACGGTATTCGTAGTTAATCTCTAAAAAAAGCCTAAACAACTCCCCACTAATGATGCGAAAAGCATTTAACGTTTTCTTCTTTTTCGCTGTTTACCTGATTTGTTGTTCAGGATGCAGTGTAAGTTATTCGTTGAGTGGCGCATCGATATCTCCTGACGTAAAGACCTTAACAGTAAAATATTTCAACAAGACAGCTGCACTTGGTCCGCCGGCGCTTGGACAAGTATTTACTGAAAGATTAAAAGAGAAGTTTGTTTCACAGACTAGTCTTTCGCCCATTGATCGTAACGGCGATGTGATTTTTGAAGGTGCCATTACCGGGTACACCATAACACCCCAAGCCATTCAGCCCAATGAAACGGCCGCTAAAAACCGTTTGTCCATAACGGTCAATGTAAAATACACGAATCAAAAGGACGAAAAGTATAACTTTGAAACATCCTTCACCCGATTTACCGATTACGACAGTCAGGTCAATTTGACAACAGTAGAAGATCAATTGGTCAAGGAAGTCACCGATCAATTGATCGATGATATATTCAACAAAGCATTCATTAACTGGTAATGGATTATCGTCAATACAAACAACTACTTAGCGCTAAAGGCTCCGAAGAAAAACCGGAGCTTGCGATTTTGCAAGAGTTTGTGAATGAATTTCCATATTGCCAAACCGGACAATTGTTGTTGACGCGAAGCATGTATTTGCAAGATCATGTACGGTATGAACAACAGTTGAAACGAACTGCTATTGCGGTTCCTGATAGAACTGCTCTTTTCAATTTGATTCACAGTGAGCCTGCAGCTGCAGCCGGAGATTCCCCGCTTCTTGTGGGAACGAACGGGTCATCGCCATTTCAGACAGGATCCACCGATTATTCGGTCACCGTCAATCCTGAAGTGACCGAAACGGAGCATCCACTATTCGGCGGTGAAGTGCATACACATACGGAACCGAAATTAACGGACGAATCAGCACTTACCGATTATTTGATTCCGGAAGAAAATCCGGAAGTAGAAGAATCCACCAGTCACCACGATCCTCACGAAATTGTACGCGAGCGATTGGAAGCATTGTTGGCTAAAAAAGAAACTTCGATTACAGAGGTTCCTTCGCCGGTTATAGAAAATTCAACTACAGCTGCGGCTGAAACAGTTGCTTTATCTCCCAATCCAGTTATTGAAACTACTGAAAGTCCAATGGACACAGTTGGTTCAAATAATACGGTCAGTAATTCTACCACTAGTGATATCGTGCCTGAGTTGGACCTGGCGGAACGTGAAACGGCACTGGAGTCGAGCATACTTCGCGAGCTGGAACAGCTGCCGGTGATTGAAAAGCAGCCTGTGACTGCAACACCTATTACAGAAGTTACCGTTTCGAGGAATTTCTCTTATTGGGTAAAACAAAGCTCCGGTAGTTCTTTTGGCAAATTTGAAGAGATTCAGGGAAATTCCGTTGTGGAGGAAATCAGTGGATTTTTAACTGAAAAAAGGCCAGCTGTTGAAACTACATCTGTAAACAACGAAAGCACCCCATCCAACCACTTAATTGAGCGGTTTATTGCTACGGAACCACGGATTGTACCTCAGCCTAAGGCTGAATTTTACAATCCTGCCCTTCAAGCCAAACGAAGCGTAGAGGAGCACGATGACCTAGTTTCCGAAACATTGGCACGGATTTACGCCGACCAGGGTAATTTGCAAAAGGCGCGGTTAGCTTATGAGAAGCTGGGGTTGCTTCGTCCAGAAAAAAGTGCTTACTTTGCCGCCCTGATTCAGAAAATTGATAACCAACTGAATTCCGAAGAAAATTAAGCTATGTTTACTGCCATTACTATTCTGATCGTTCTTGTTTGCGTCCTTCTTGTGTTGGTCGTATTAGTCCAAAATCCAAAAGGCGGCGGCATTGCCTCCGGCATCATTGGCGCCAACCAGTTGATGGGCGTTAAGAAAACCTCTGATTTCATCGAAAAACTTACCTGGGGACTTGCTATCACCTTGGTTGTTCTTTGTTTGGCAGCTAGTTTCGCACTTCCGAGCAGTGAAGACCGTCAGGTTTCTTCTACCTCCATGCAAGAGCAAATTGACAATGCGGCAACACCTGCTGCAGCTCCTGCACCGCAACAGCAACCTGCGCAGCCAGCCCAACCTGCTCAACCTGCTCAACCTGCTCAAGAGCAAGCCGCTCCGGCAGGAAATTAATTTTATAAACGATATCTTTTAGACTAATTGGTATGAATCATCTTGATTTTACCGGTTAGTAAAAAAAATAGAAAGGCTGTCCAATTGCGACAGCCTTGTTTTTTATACCAGGAAATAATCACAACAACTCCTAATAAAGATGATTGTCAGGTTGTCAGACCAAGACAATCAACCTTCCGAAAAGTTGTCATATACCGCGAAAAAATGGCAGAAAATAGCGTCTGTAGCGGTGTTGGCACATTTTATGACCAAACCGGAACACCGAGTAAGTACATAAATTGTTTTAGCTACAATTTCTGAACCTGCCCGGTAATCTTATTCATTAACCCTTAAAACCAAATCATACAATGAGCAAAGTAAGTCTAAAGCCTTTGGCAGACCGCGTGTTGGTAGAAGCCGCAGCGGCAGAAGAAAAAACAGCAGGTGGAATCATCATTCCTGACACTGCAAAAGAAAAACCTCAGCGTGGAAAGATCGTCGCTGTGGGTGCAGGCAAGAAAGATGAGCCGATGACTGTAAAAGTTGGTGATAGCGTATTATACGGAAAGTATGCCGGTACGGAAATCACCATTGAAGGAAGAGAATACCTCATCATGCGCGAGAGCGATATTTTCGCGGTGCTTTAGTCCGTTTAAATTATTTCGTCAATAACATTCAAATCAAATAACTCTGAAAAATGGCAAAAGAAATCACATTCAATATCGAGGCGCGCGAAAAACTCAAGAAGGGCGTTGATGCCTTGGCGAATGCCGTAAAAGTTACATTAGGTCCCAAAGGACGTAACGTCATTATCGACAAAAAATTCGGTGCTCCGTCCATCACCAAAGATGGTGTTTCAGTTGCAAAAGAAATCGAGCTGAAAGACGCTATCGAAAACATGGGCGCTCAGATGGTAAAAGAAGTTGCTTCTAAAACCGCTGATGTTGCCGGAGACGGTACCACCACCGCAACCGTATTGGCGCAAGCCATCGTAACGGCTGGTTTGAAAAACGTAGCTGCAGGCGCGAATCCTATGGACCTCAAGCGCGGTATCGACAAAGCCGTTGAGAAGGTGGTAGAGAACCTGCAAAAGATGAGCAAGAAAGTAGGCGACGACAACAAGAAGATCGAACAGGTTGCTACTATCTCTGCTAATAACGATGCTGAAATCGGAAAGCTCATTGCTGATGCAATGGCAAAAGTGAAGAAAGAAGGCGTCATCACTGTGGAAGAAGCAAAAGGAACTGAGACCACTGTTGAGATCGTTGAAGGTATGCAGTTCGATCGCGGTTACATTTCTCC
>JBEGUX010000266.1:0-8588 GCA_041178685.1 Bacteroidota bacterium | reverse complement strand
TGTGCGGCCAACCGGTGGTAGTGCCGCTTATTTTACCGGAAACGCCACATACCGCATAAACAGTTCCATAGAAATTCGGTGATGATTTGATGTAAGGTGTTGCTGATGCTCCGGAACCAGCGTTTACAGCCATTGTACTACTGTTGAAGGTGCTCTCATTTCCAAAATGTCCACGCAACAAGTAGGAACGTTCGAAGGCATGACTATGTCCACTCAACACCAAATCCACCTTGTAGTTTTCGAGAATGGGCACAACGTTAGTTCGCATTTCGATTAATTCGATTTCTGCATCCGAATCATGAGAGCCTTTGGAGTATGGCGGGTGATGGAAATAAACAATGGTCCAACGCTGCGTATTTGCTGCAAGGTCGTTGGCTAGCCAGGTCAATTGAGCACCGCCATTGGCACGGAAAGGAGCATCCGTTGATTCAAGACAAACAAAGTGAATGTTTGCGTAATTAAACGAATAGTACGCTTCTGTGCTACTAGGAACGCCTCCCACTTCTCCATTCTTCGGTAAGGTGAAAGAATCAAAGTATGCACCAGTCTGACTAGTAGCATTGGCAGAATATAAATCGTGATTGCCGGTAGAAGGCCAACATACCCATTTACGGAACTGAAATGGATACATATTGAAAACGTTTGTTTGGTATTCGTTGTCTAAACCACTTACATATGCGTTATCGCCCAGCCACAACCACACATTGGTATGCGTATTTCTTGAGTAGTTCATGTATGCATCGCGTACGAGCGCTTGTGCAGTAGAGCCAACACCAAAATCACCAATCGCCCAGATACGAACCGGTCCGGTAGAACCAACTGTTGGGTGCGTGTAGAAATAATAACCTGTATCGCCGGCTTGAACGGAAGTCGAAGATCCTATAGAATAAAAATATTTCGTGTTGGGAGAAAGGTTGGTAAGCTGTACGATGTGCTCTGTCGAAGAAGTGGTATTACTTGCCGATATGCTCAAGTTTGTAGCACTGGTTCCAAATCTAACCGTAGAATTGGTGGCTATATTTGTTCGCCAGCGTATGAAAATGGAATTAGTGCTGGCTTGTTGTAAATAGGGGCCTCGAGTAACCGTGACTGTTGAAGAGGAGGTGGATGCCAGCGTAGTGAAAATCCCGCTTGATGACCAGGCAGAGAGGCCGGAAGGACAAACGCTTTGCACCTGAAATTCATAAGTAGTAGAAGCGAGTAAATTACTTAGACCAACACTATTGGAAGTGGCACCAACTGTTCGCCAATTGCCTGAATAGCGTACGGCGTAGCGAACGTAATAACTTGTAGCACCGGATACCGATCTCCAGCCAACGGTTGCAGAGCTTGCTGTACGGTTGCTGTTGGAGAAAAGAGCGACATCAGGAATCCCGCATGTGCTGGAGGTTGTTGCGGTAGTTGTAAATGTGTTAGCGGTGCTGTAATACTGCGTTCCTGCGCCGGCACAAACACAGCAAACGGCCCAGGTATAACTTGTGCCGGGCAATAAACCAGTTATTCCGATTGAATTTAATGTGCCCAACTGCTTCAGATAGGAGTAATTCGTAGTTCCGGTAACCGCGTACCTGACTGTAAAGGAATCGGCAGCTATATATCGATTCCAGGATACTGTTGCAGACGAATTAGTAATCGCTGAAGTTGATGTCAGGTTGGGAGTTATACACGAAATTGTTTGTGCAAGTGTAGTAAAGGTAGATGGTGTGGCCTGATAAGCACTGCTCATGCCTAGATTACAAAAGGTGCGGACTTGCCAAAAATAAATGGTGTTAGGGCGCAGATTATTAATAACAGCGCTCGTTGATGTTCCCGGTTTAACTACAACGTAGAAAAATTGGGAAGAACCACTTTCGTAATAGCGAACAAGAAAACTATCTGCCAATGCCGGCGACCAGCTTAGGCGAGCTCCGGTTGCAGTAATTTGACTTGCCGATAGGCCTGAAGGTGTAACGCACTGCGCTGAAACGAAATTTGAATTGATTCCCAGCACGACAAATAAGCTTACTATTATCCCTCGAAGAATCCACATATCTAATTATACTATTGTACTATATGCAATTACGAAAAAAATATGGGCAGAAAAATGAATTTCCGACCTCTTATCTCCGAAATTGCTATGAAACCAAAAGCTTCTTCGATAGAATAAGGGAAAAAGGCATTCCCAAATTGACACCTCCGCTGTATTGGTAATTTTATTTTTGAATTATGAGCTTTTCAACGTGAGATATATTCTCCTTTGACAAGATGCGCAAGTGGTAACTTCCTGAAGCAATATTTGCAAACGAAAGTTCCATCTGATTCAATCCGATAGATGCTGAATAGTCGGACGACCAAACTACTCTTCCGGAAATATCCAACAATTCGATAGTAACGTTTGTTTTATTCTTTGCATAAACTACCAGCTGTGCATGATCATTAGCAGGATTGGGGAATACGCCTTTCGTAACTACAACTGTAGCTGGTTCTTCAAGGCCAGTTACAAAAGTTACAGCAACTTCGTCCGATGTCGTACATCCATTCGGATAAGTACATAGTACCGAAAACGTATCGCTGGTAGTTACAACAATGGCAGAAGTTGTTTCGCCATTTGACCAAAGGAACGATGATGCTGATACATTCGCTGTTAAAATGGTGGATTGACCAGAGGATAAAACAATATCGGGGCCCAGGTTGACCTGATCAACTTGTTCATAGGTAACACGAAGCGGCACGCGAGGAGATGAACGGCAAATATATCCTGCTTCGAGATAGTAAGTGACAATAGTGTCGTTGGTGGCCTGAAGATTAGTATTGAAAACCGGTCCGGTATATATAGGAGATGATAATGGGCTCGGAGAAGTAAACCAATATACTTGCTCGGGAGAAGTGGCGGTTAATACAATAGCGCCAGTAGAACAAATTGTTGTGTCACTTACGATCGGTTGTGGAGGTATTGGATTAATGGTAGCGATTGCCGGCACCCGAGCGCTTGGACAAACGCCGTTTGATTGAACATAAAAAGTATCGGTTGTCAAAAGCAATCCTGTATTCAGATTCAATGTTTGTCCAACCAGATTGCCTCCAACAGGAGCATCATACCAGGCAACAGGATCAGGGCTGTTAGACTGAAGAATAACAGCGCCACTTCCGCAGCGTGATCCGTCAGAAGCAATTGGGGTTGATGTTTCTTGAACCGTGATATTCATTGCAACGCGGTTGCTTGGGCAGACACTGCCGGCTTCCAGGAAGAACGATGTATCGTTGGCTAGGAATGGAATTGAAAACGTATCTCCGATGTTTAACAATCCTCCGCCTACTGCAGAATTATACCAGCGAATAACTGCGGTGTCTGTAGCTGTAAGTGTGACAGCTCCGGGACCACATTTAACAAAGTCGACAACGGATGGCGAAGCTGCTTGTGGCAAAACAGTAACTTGAACAGCGACGGTTTGGCTTGGGCAAGACAAACTGGTTTGAGCATAAAAAATAGTATTCGCACTTACGTTAGGCGTTACGAATGTATCACCTACTGCGAGCGGTGTTCCTCCTACACTATTGAACCAATAAACGGTGTCGGAGGCAATTGCTGTAAGTGTAACAGATCCGTTTCCGCAGCGTGTAACATCAGCAACTTGTGGTGGTGCATTCTGGCTGACCTGACTAACAACCAGTGTGTCCGACACCGCTGCACATCCTTGATAGGTAACAACAGTTGTATAGGTTCCGGATTGTGTTGCCGTCAGTGACGAGGCGGTGGCGCCTTGTAAAGGAACTCCGTTTCTGTACCATTGATAGGCAAACCCGGTTATATCCGTTGCTTGTAAATAAACTGTTCCTCCATTACAAAAGTTGATATTCCCGGTGATGGTAACAGGTACACCCAAATTGCCGGTGAACGCTCTTCCCGGAGAGCCACCAAGGCATCCGGCGAACCAATTATTGCCATCGTATGGATTGCCTGGATTAGCCGCTCGCTCACACGTATATCCTCCTCCATCTGCCAATAACGGCCATGGCGCTGCGTCCTGATAATAAACAGAATCAATGACTAGATTGCGATAGTCTAATAATCGTAGCTGATCGCCGTCATTTCCAAAGTTAAATCCTGTTGGGCCGATTACATTAGTTACAGAAGGAAATAATGCGTTGAACTTCTCCAGGTCTTCAGCAACAACAAGATATTCATTAGGCTGAATTACTGTTCCATTAGGAACAATGAATCGGTGATAGTCTTTCTCATCACGAAGTTCCCATTCGGTAAGATCAATCGCAATGTTGCCATTGTTATAGATTTCTACCCAATCACCGCAATCAGCCGCTCCGTCGGCATTATAATTTAATTCACTAAAATATAATCTCGGTGTTGCAGGTGAGCCGGTAAAGTAAGCTGTAATGGTCTGACTTGACGTGAAATTCACCGTATTGGTTCCATTTGTATTGTTGGCTCCAAGATTCGTTGAAGTGAAATGGTCGAAACTATAGCCCGGATTAGGAACCGCGGTAATGGTCACCGGATTGCCGTTGAAGTAAACGCCGGACCAAGGATACGAAGATGGTATTATGGTGCTTATAAGAATGCGTCCAGCATTGGCCGGTGAAACATTTAAACTCAGGGTAATCTGACCGGTCATACCAAACTCGGATTGAATTTGATTCCGCACAATCGATGGCCGGCGTGAATAATAATCTTGCATATCATCGATATAATTCGCCCAGGTAGACATATTGCTTCCCCACTTTGCAAAATGTTCTGGCATATCTATTGTCATTGAATCGCGAATGCCATACATCACACGATCAAGACTATCTTCCTGAAAAATTGTGTTTATCAGGTCTGCATAACGGTTGATGAAGTACTGTTTAAACGTTGGGTTGTCGGTGACCTTGTCGAATATTTCGGAAGAGTGGCAAAACGAAGACGGATCAATTGCCATAGAGAGGCGATTTTCGTTTACAGATGCTCCACCATATCCAAAACCCATATCCAGATCATACACCAAGTAGCGCAGTTTTCCGCCGTGTTTCCGCGGGCTCCAAAACTTGATGTTATTCGTCCAGTCGCCAATCCAATCACCGTTATTTACAAACGTCTGGACAATAAAGTAATCGGCATAGTTTTTAAAGTCGATTCGCTGATCCAGGTAATCGTAATAGGTGCTCGTCAGAGGCGATTGTGTAGTAGCGTAGTTATAAATATCCCACCACAAAGAATCGGTACCTTCTTTTAAGGTGATTGTGGATCCGTCTTCTTTCAAATAATTGATTTCATCTACATCATAGCCCCAATTAAACTGTTGCCAGTTTTCGTCGTGATTTTCATGTATAGAATAAACACCCCAGAATTGTCCGTTCAGGTACATGCAAGCCGGCTCTGCTGCGATATAGCCGCTATACGTGTTTTTCATTACACGCTCCATAAACACGTCGCGGAAGTGTACCTTATTCCAATCAGTGCCCGCATTCCGCAAAACGATATCATCCGTTTCGTCGAGCTGCGGTTTATCGGTGATGAAATTATATTTAATGCTGCCAGTGCCATAACTATCTTCGAGCTTGATATTAAAACTCTTTTGCGGTTTCGCACGTGAATAGTTTCCGTAGATTTCTATTTCTGCATTGAAATTGAATAGACGATTTTTCTGTTTGTTGTAAAATTCTATCGATGCCGGCTTAGACCAATCTTGCCAGAAGTTGGCTCCTTTGTAGGGTGATGAACTTGATGCATTAGGACCTAAAACATAAATTCCCGTATTCCAGTCCCAAAGATTGGAAGAGTCTGTCGTAATGGTGAAAACGGGTAAATCGATGGTCTGGTTGATAAGATAGGAATTGGTGATTAGCGGACTAGGAAGATAATTCAACTTGAATGTTCTCGCTCGAATCGTAGTGGCCGTGTCGATCTGCAGCGGACCAGAGTAACGAGGAGAACTTAAAGTAGGCGTATTCCCATTCAATGTGTAATGCACTTCACCGCCAAAAATGGTAGTATCAATTTCAACCTGAATAGATGATGGATAAAATCCCGGCGTCTTGCTAAACACCGGCGGGAAGGCGTACCCTAAATAACATACAGAAGCAGAATTGGTGGCATTAGGTGTCGGCGTTGCAAAGAGACTCCAGGTGGTACCATTTCCGCAGCGACCGAACGAGTTATTGGACTCCATTGCAGGAAAGGTGAACGAATCCTCTGTATAACCTGCATTGTTATACAAGTACACTGTTTCACCACTGCGGCTCAACTTGAAATTGGCATTCATAAAATCATGTAGTGGTCTGCGAAACCATACAGGAAATGAATTGGTAGCGCAAACAGTTGCGGAGGTATCCACACCAAAAAAGAGATACGGAGCGGCTGAAACATCGCTTGAGCCAACTTGCGTATGCGACTCGATGGCGATAACGTTCTGTCCATTTACTAATACCCGCTGCAACAATTCATAAGACAAAAAGATGGAATCCGGTTGCAATCCCTGGGGGATTTTTGCATCAATTTTTTCTCGAGCGCCTTCGTTCCACAGTGGACGGGCTCCGGCAGTACCAAGATTATAACGAGATATTTCTATGCCATTTATATATACTACATATCCGTCATCATAATCTACGTGCAAGGCTCCTTGAAGTATATTCGTTTTATCTGATATGGTGAAGATTTTTATTGCAGCAATAGCCATGCGTCCGGATGTGCTCCCGGAACAAGGCAATTGAGGATCGGTCAGCCAGCCTTGTGAAGTAAAACCAATATTCCTCCAATTGGTATCGGGAGCCAACGAATTGTAGTAGTAGCTCCAACCATTATCCGAAGTTGCTTTTTCCCAGTGATTGATCGTTCGTGTTTCGTCATTGTCTGCAGTAAAGACCACCAACACTTCACCGGGGTATAACTCAATATCAGGAAAACGAAATTTTTGAGGATTGGAAGGATCGTCCGTCAGTCCCCAATCTTTCAAATGATAGTGTTGCGAAGCATTTGTATTTCTAATTTCAATCCAGTCGTCATACTCTCCGCTCTTGGTATTGATGAGTCCGGAAACATTGGTAGGACAAATTTCATTTAACACTACTCCGGATTGTGCTACAACAAAATGTGGCGCAAACAAAACGGTTGCGAAAAATGATGCAAGAAGTGTAATTCGAAAGTAAAAACCGGGCATGAATTGTTTTGTGTGTTCGGGGTAAATAATAAAAGTTGAAATAATATTGTAAAATTAATGAAGAATGCTCGATTGCTCTTGGGCGTTTTGGCGAACTATCGACAAAGCTTGGTGAAAAACATGCTGCTTTTTCCTTAACTTCATACACTGCATTACAACCCTGTATAGATTTTTAAAACGTCGATTTTTATGCAAAATTCCCGTAGAGAGTTTATTCGAAAAACCGCTTTGGTGGCCGCTTCCGGAGCATTGTTAGGATCCTCCCTCCAAGTATTCGGTGAGGAAGCCGGCCCGTTGGATAATACATTCAATCTTCCGCCACTTCCTTATGCCCATGATGCTTTGGAGCCTTTTATCGATAAGCTGACCATGGAAATCCACCACACCAAGCACCATCAGGCATATGTCACCAACTTGAATAAGGCACTGACCGACAATAACATCGAAGTGAAATCGCTAGAGGAACTGATGGCGGAAATTTCCAAATACCCGGCAGCAGTACGTAATAACGGCGGAGGACACTGGAACCATACCTTTTTCTGGGAAACCATGCGGCCTGCCGGCGGCAGCACACCGGACGGTCGCGTAGCAGAGGCCATCAATCAATCGTTCGGATCCTTTGACGAGTTTAAAAAGCTGATCAACGAAGCCGGCATGAAACGTTTTGGTTCCGGTTGGTCCTGGTTGGTGAAATCAAAAGAAGGCAAACTCATCATCGGATCGACGCCTAATCAGGATAATCCGTTGATGGATGTTGCTGAATTGAAGGGACAACCAATCCTAGGTATTGACGTTTGGGAACACGCATATTACCTCAAGTACCAGAACAAGCGCGGTGATTATTTGTCGGCCTGGTGGAACGTGGTAAACTGGGACAAAGTAGCTGAGCGTTTGTAATCTGCTATAGCATTTGTCTTCTACCGTTAACGTGCAAACGAATGATGTATCGCAGCAACACAGAAATAACAACGCAGTTGCTGCACTGAACCTATTACGCGGAGTAGCCGCGCTGATGGTTTGTCTTTTTCATTGTAAAAAATACATCTGGCCCAAAACTAATCCCTACTCTTTTTTGGAAGTGTTGGAGTACGGCTACCTCGGCGTCTACGTGTTTTTTGTTGTGTCAGGTTTTGTTATCCATATTCGATGTACACGAACCGGTATTCCATTCAAAAAATCGGACGATATCTGTTAAAAAGAACGGTTCGCATCGAGCCGCCCTACATAATTTTCATTGCACTGCTTTTTCTATGGAACCTATTCGTGTATTCCTGGAAAGGATGGGGAATGCCGGTGCTATTTAGTTTTACTAAATTCCTTTTCAACATCACCTACCTTGCGCCGCTCTTCAAAGTAAAATGGATACTCATAATTTTCTGGACGCTCGGTGTTGAGTTCCAATTTTATCTGCTCAGTGGAATAACATACGACACATTTATGCGAAGCCGTTGGTTGCGG
>JBEGUX010000265.1:0-3618 GCA_041178685.1 Bacteroidota bacterium | reverse complement strand
GCTGATGCAGAAACTTTTTCTCGTAGGTGTTTCGGAATATGGAAAGTGCCATCGAGAGACGACCATCGAACTCCATATTTAACCGATCCATGAATAAAGCAGAAAGCTCTTCGTGATGAATTCCTTTAACTATACTGTTCTCTAATGCATGAGAGAATGGACCATGACCAATATCGTGCAACAAAATCGCTATGGTGACCGCCTCAGCTTCCTCGCGGGAAATGACATGACCTTTAGAACGTAATACTTCTATGGCTTCTCCCATGAGATGCATTGCTCCCAGTGCATGATGAAAACGAGTATGATGTGCACCGGGATATACCAGATGAGACATGCCCAATTGCCGTATCCTTCGCAGCCGCTGGAAATAAGGGTGTTCAATCAATCTGAAAATGGTATCGAATGGAATCTTGATCAGCCCGTAGATAGGATCATTGATGATCTTTAGATTATTCGTTGCCCGCGAACTGAGGTTGGTAGTCATATTCCTAAAAAGTCTGAGCAAATATCGTAAATCCTATGCTTTGTCAGTCATTTTAAAAGCATCGGACAATAAGTTCCAGCTATTTCCGTTAGTCAAAGAAAAAACCTCACGATATGCTGATGACTTCCCCTGCCCTTTCTAGAACGAATGCTACCTTTGCAGGAACCTCCGCAATAGGTGGTAAGATTACTACTATGGACAAAATCACAATACTTTGGGCTGACGACGAGATTGAATTACTCAAACCCCATCAAATTTTTCTAAATGAAAAAGGGTACGAAGTACTTACCGTATCCAACGGCGAGGATGCTTTACAATGTGCCTCCAAACAGCATGTCGATATCGTATTTCTTGACGAGAATATGCCGGGACTTTCAGGATTGGAAACACTCAACCGACTGAAAAATCAATTTCCGGATATTCCGGTGATTATGATTACCAAGAGTGAAGAAGAACGTATCATGGAGGAAGCTATTGGCAGTAAAATCGCAGATTATTTGATCAAACCTGTCAATCCCAACCAGATTTTACTTGCGCTCAAAAAGATTTTGGACAACAAACGGATCGTCAGTGAAAAGACGGCTTCTGCCTACCAGCAGGAGTTCCGTAATTTAGGAATGACGATGAGTGACCGGCTTAGCTGGCAAGAGTGGATGGACGTTTACAAACGTCTGATTTTTTGGGAGCTCGAACTGCAAAAAAGTGCAGACGAGAGTATGTATGAGATCCTTACATCGCAAAAGAGCGAAGCTAACAATCTGTTTGCCCGCTTCATTGAAAAAAATTACTTGTCTTGGTTAAAGACGCCGGACTCCGATGCACCGGTACTTTCGCATACTTTGCTTCGAAGAAAAATACTCCCTCAGGTTGATAACGTATCAGAGCCGGTATTCATGATGCTTATTGATAATCTGCGTTACGACCAATGGCGGATTTTACAGCCGGTGATTACAGAATACTACCGATTGGAGGAAGAGGATATGTATTGTTCTATTCTTCCGACTGCCACTCAATATGCGCGGAATGCAATTTTCGCCGGGTTAATGCCTTCTGAAATTGAAGCCCGTTATCCTACGTTGTGGTTAAATGACGAGGATGAGGGCGGAAAAAATCTGCACGAAGCGGAACTATTAGCCGAGCATTTAAAACGCGCCAGAAAAGACTACAAATTCTCGTACACAAAAATTACCAATCTTACCGATGGTAAAAAAATGGTTGATGATTTGCCCAATATGATGGGGAATCGTTTTAATGTGATTGTATACAATTTCGTTGATATGCTATCGCATGCCCGTACTGAAATGGAAATGATTCGCGAATTGGCGGACGATGAAGCTGCCTACCGTTCACTAACGTTGTCATGGTTTGAGCACTCCCCGCTTTTTGATGCGATTAAGAAATTATCTGAAAAGAAAGTTAAACTGATTATCACAACAGATCATGGAACGATTCGAGTCAAAGAACCGGTAAAGCTTGTAGGAGACCGAACGGTGAACTCCAACTTACGTTACAAGCAAGGACGTAATATGAACTATGACAAAAAACAGGTATTCGAGATAAAGAATCCTGCAGATGCCATGCTTCCGCGTCAGCACCTTTCTCAGGCGTTTGTCTTTGCGCGCAACGACGACTTTTTTGCTTATCCCAACAACTACAATCACTACGTATCTTACTACAGAAACACTTTACAACACGGTGGTATTTCGTTGGAGGAAATGCTGATCCCGTATGCAGTGCTTACGTCAAAATGACAATACTTCACCGTATCTTCAGAAAAGCCGGCACTGTAGCCGGCTTTTTTTATCCACTTTTACGAACCTTTACGCGATTTTCACGTTATTTGAGGCAAATAGTGCCATTTACAACTACTTGTTTGGACCTCTGGCATTCTATAAGAATTCATAGTCTCTTCATTGCATTTTGGATACTTTTGGCAAAGTAATTGATATCTGTTGTTCACCAATAGTAAACACAACGAACTAGATTAAACACAAACGATTAAAATAATTACTTCTATGATTAAGCAAATCACTCTCGCATCTCTACTTTTTATTGGAAGCGCATTTTTCGCTACTGCTCAGGATGCAGCTGCTCCGGCAAAAGCGGACAATCCCAACTCCCCTGAAATAACTTTCGACAAAGAAGTTCACGATTATGGCACCATCAAACAGGGAGCTGATGGTAATTGTGAATTCAAATTTAAGAACACCGGAAAAGAACCACTGATTATTTCGAACGCGAAAGGATCATGCGGATGTACGGTTCCTACTTACCCTAAAGAGCCGATCATGAAAGGTCAAACCGGCGTGATTAAAGTTCATTACGATACCAAACGTGTTGGCGCTTTCACAAAAACTGTGACTATTGACAGTAACGGCAAAACAGCCACCAAGGTATTAACCATTAAGGGAATTGTTGAGGCAACCGATGAACAACCGGTTGATCAAGCTACTCCTTTCAAAAGGACAGGCGGAATGCCCCTTGAAAACAGCAAATAATATACTTCTACAACAGTAAATCCAATAATCAAATTCACTAATAACAATTAATCATTATGAAAAAGCTCCTTCTCGCAGCATCGTTTTGCTTCTCCATGTTTTTGGCGAACGCACAGTCATCCACCAATGCTCCAGTTCTTCAAAACGCCAACGGACCGGAAATGAAATTTGAAGTTGAAGAGTACAACTATGGCACCATCAAACAAGGCGAAAAAGTTACTTACGATTTCGTTTTCACCAATACCGGTAAAGAGCCATTGATCATTACTTCAGCACAAGGCTCTTGCGGTTGCACAGTTCCTGAATGGCCTAAAGAGCCGATCGCTAAAGGCGGAAAAGGAACCATTCACGTTGAATTCAACTCAGCCGGCAAAATGGGTATGCAAGACAAGACTGTAACTATCTCTTCCAACTCTAAGTCGGGCCAGAAAGTCCTACACATTAAAGGCAATATCGAAGCCCCTGCTACAGAAGAGAAAAAATAATCTTACTCGACATTATTCCTTAAATTTGAAGCCCTTCACTGAAGGGCTTCTTTTTTTGCAAAAAATCCATAATTACCTGATATCATGCCTAAGATCTCTGAAAAAGGCCAGAAAATGCCATCCTCGCCTATCCGAAAGCTGGTTCCCTTTG
>JBEGUX010000264.1:0-4359 GCA_041178685.1 Bacteroidota bacterium | reverse complement strand
TGAACTTATCAGCCTGAATTACAGCATTGAAAATTGTGCCGCTAAGCGTTCGTATTTTAGCAGTTCCTGTTGCTGTTATTCCTGCATTCAGCTGCGAGCGGAAATTCGCATTTTGTTCGGCCGTCCATGGTTCGACAAAAAGCGTTGTTAAATCAATACCTACCAGTTCTGCTTCTTTTTCTGCACCTAACAACCGTAGAGCTGCCGCATTGACATCAATGGTTAATCCGGTACGGGGGTTTACATGAAACAAAGCATCGGGAAGATCTTCCAGCGAAAGATCAGGAGTAATTTTTTTATCATCTAAACCTTCATCCTCATCATGCTCTTCTGGCTCCTTGGTTTTGGAAACACGGAACCACATATATAGCAACGTAATAATGACAAAGACAAAAAGACTGGATAAAAGGAAGAAAGTAAAATGAAGTTGCAGGATATAATCCAATACAAAAACAAGCGCATAAACTACTGCTACTGCTACAAGCAGTAACCGGTAGAGTATCCGCTTGCCATCTCTAACGGATGGCAATGAAGTTTTATTGGTGGATTTTTCCACGAGTGTTTGGGACAACTTTTCTGTAAATTACTTATATGCAATTGGCAGAAAGAGGTTGTTAATAACCTAGGTATTTAACGACAAATATGTATCGTTGTATTGCAACCCAAGTTAACCCTGAAAAGTGATTGAAGATGAAGAACAACGATTGAACAAACTGTAAGAATCCGATTGAAATTAAAGCATAAAAAACTACTACACGCCAATAAATCCTAAAAAAACAAACATTACGTAATTACAATTGTGAAAGCGTTATGTAAGATAGAGCAATATCTTTCTAAAAAACGACTGATTTTCTTACAGTTTAACGTACTCGTCCCGCACAAAAGTTATGAGCTCCCGGATGTACGCCTCGGAAAAATCAAAGCGGATTCCGGCCGCTTTATAAACATCCGGAATGGTGCATGTATAACCCAAAGACAATGCTTTTTTGTAGGCAGCAACTGCCTTTTCAGGATTTTCTCGGTAGGATTTCCAAAGTGCTATAGCTCCAAGCTGCGCCATTCCGTATTCGATGTAGTAGAAAGGAACTTCAAAAAGATGGAGTTGCTTTTGCCATAACGTAGAACGCACCTCTTCGAAACCGGACCAATCTACCAATGACGAACTAAAGTCGGCGTAATTACTCAACCAAAAATCACGTCGATCGGCAGCAGTATGATCAGGATGTAGATAGAGCCAATGCTGGAAACGGTCAATACAAATTATCCATGGCAAAGCTTCAATCACGTTTTCTAGTTGCTCTTGCTTCGCGCGCTTAAGCGCTTCAGAATCATCAAAGAAATGATGCCAGTGCTCCATAGATATCAACTCCATACTCATGGAAGCGAGCTCCGCGACTTCAGAAGGCAATTCTTTAAAACCAATAAAAGGCAACTCACGCGTCAACATGGAATGAATAGCATGGCCACCCTCGTGAACCATCGTGACAAGATCACGCAGGGATCCGCTCGAATTCATAAAGATGAAAGGAACTCCAGTTTCATAAAGCGGATAATTATAACCACCGGGAGCTTTACCTAGACGTGAGTCGAGGTCTACAAACTTCATAGCATCCAATGTGCGGACCACGTCACCGAAGTATGGATCAATTTCTGCGAAGCAGGAAATTGTTTTAGCAGCTAATTCTTTTCCATCGGCAAAAGGACGAAGATCGGGCCGGCCTTCCGCATCAACTTCCAGATCCCATGGGCGCAACGTATCCAACGCCATAGCTTTTTTACGCGCAGCCAGTAATTCATCCAGCAACGGAACAACAGATTTTTTT
This sequence comes from Bacteroidota bacterium, assembly GCA_041178685.1. Taxonomy (GTDB): domain Bacteria; phylum Bacteroidota; class Bacteroidia; order AKYH767-A; family 2013-40CM-41-45; genus Pollutiaquabacter. Next base: position 2,536 of record JBEGUX010000264.1, on the reverse strand, counting down.
ACGGCGACATGAAAAGCTTCACAATCTGCAGGCGTATAATCGAAGCGATCAAGATCAGCAAATTTAAAATCACGGTAATTGGAAAAACCGGCATTCAACGCGATACGATGACGAAGTGCTACGAGCTCTGAAAACAACTCATCCAACTTATCTTTATCGGCAGCACGACGTGCCGTAATCTTTCGGTAAACTGTCTCCCGAAGAGCACGGTCAGGCATACGCAAATAATTGGAGGCCTGTTGCAAGGTTAGCTCTTTTCCATCTATCTCCACAGACATTGCGCCGGCAATCTCACCAAACTTTTGCTCTTTAACCGTAAGTTCGGCATTCAACGGAACATTATCTTCCCTGAACAAACGGATAGCGCTCTCCACCTGACGCTTGTAATTTCCATAAGAAGGATCTAGTTCTTTAGCAGCCGGACTCTCAAGAAATTTGCGATTGAGCCGGTCATTATACGGCTCAATATGTGGATTAATTTCATTGACGAAAAAAGTATACGCATCCGACAATTTGCTGTCGCGCGTATCGCATGTCATCTTAATATACAACCAACCTACATGTTCTTGCACAACCGTTTCCAACTCACTCAAATCATGCAACCAACCTGTTAACGATTGCAGTGAATTAACTTCACGCTGTTCCAGATTTTTATAAAATGGTTCGAGCGATCTCCAGGAATCAATTACCAGATCCGCAGGAACAAACTTACGTTTTGCAGGAATAGGAATAGCAACAGTGGCAACGTCGTTAGTCATTATACTTTTTTACGGGTTTTGGTGGCTGTAGTCTTTGCGCCTTCCGTTTTAGGGCCATGCACTTCGTGTGTACGCTGAATTGGTTTAGAATGATCATCCGTATTCAAAAGCGACTCTCCGCTTTCTTCCACTTTTGAAAAATCAACTTTACCATTCAGTAATTTAAACCAGTTAAGCACTTTACGTATATCCGAAACATACACACGATCAGCATCATAGTTCGGAACAATCTTTTTAAAATAATCACGAAGCGTGCCGTCGTCAGCTTTAGGATCTACTGATAAATTGTCACCCTCTTTTTGCTGCAAGGCAAGAAATATTTCACGCAACGGCTTCTCTTCTTCCGTAGTATAAATTGCCACATCTACCAAGGTCATGATTCGCTGAGAACCATTAACCATTGAGCGTTTCCCATCCACAAGTGATTCAACAATAAACCCTGTTTTATTATTGCCAATAACCTTGTGTAATCCGCCCATTCCGGGCACTGAAATAATGTCTTTGAGTTCCATAATAAGTAATAATCGATAGCACAAAGTTACAAAAAAGGCGAACGACTACTAAAGCTTAGGACAAACAAGCATTAACGGATTTTCAACCACTATAATGAACAAATTCAACCATTAAAAAGATGAAAGCGAATGCAGTAAAAATAGAATTGCCGGTTTCCCACATGAACTAGAGGAAAACCGGCAATCAGTAAACTATTAATTTCTTAGCAGTTATCGAACAATCTGCAAAGGTTTAACCTGCTGAACCGTGTCAGAAGTGAAACGAATAATATAAGAACCTACCGCCAATCCGGTGACATCCGCGTTCAATGTATAACGGCCTGACGAAAGTTGGTCTTCCAATACTCTCATTACTTGCTCACCTTGCAGGTTATATATCACAATAGAAGTACGTGCCGAGCGACCGAGCTCGAACTCAATAGTGGCTGCATTGCTGGCCGGATTAGGAAATACTGATTTCAATTGTGTAGAGGATGAGATGGCAATTGGTGTCAATCCGGTCAATACACTATTATCGTAACGAATCTGAGCAGCATCAGCAGAAGCCTGAATAGAGGAAAGATTTTCACCGGCGATCAAAGCAAATGCAACGGTTACAGAATCACCGGAAGCGAGATTAAATCCGCCGGAGGCGACTACGTCAATTACGTCATTGCCAGTAGGTGCTACGTTACCTGCCGCAACACGGGAGGTAGACATTGAAGTATATTTCTCAGAATCATCATACCCATCAGAAAGATCTAAACCACCATTTCCACCGGACACATTATCTATAGCATAATGATTGAACGGCGTATTGCTGAGCAACTTTATTCCGGCGTACAATCCCGCAGCATCGGTACTCCAGCAGTATCCCATACGACGGGAAAGATCTTCATCCGCTTTGTTGTTGGCATAGTTAGGAATATCCCAATCAGCGAACAAACCGGCATATAAATCATTGAGTGTAGACGTCCCGGTATTTTTAATCGAGTACTCAACGATAATATACTTGCGGTCGATATTCGGAGAATCCCATGCGTAAGCACGATGTGTGATAAGCACAGGAAGTGGAGAGCCAGAAGTTGCTCCATTGTCTGCAAATTTGCCATAGGCATCATAGGAAGATACAGCGCCGGGCTGCTGACCGGAAACAGTAATAACCGGGCTGTAGTCGGTATCGTATGTAGCACCTGCGCCACGTACGTTGTCGGAAACCTGAGTTCCTGCAGCACCCACCATCAATCCCATTTCATACAACACAGTTGCACCTCCTTGATAGGTAAA
>JBEGUX010000263.1:0-5094 GCA_041178685.1 Bacteroidota bacterium | reverse complement strand
ATGCTGAATTGGCCGCCAATAAAGAATTGATAAGGAAAGGAAATGCTATTACCGAACGTATTGCTCAAATCTACTCCGATAATGTAGATTATTATCTCTCGCTGAAAGGGACCAAATACTTTAAGTTGGTCGATTCTGAATTGAATCAGGCGTTGTATATTCTGCAGGCAAACACTAACGTAATTAAGCAGACCAACCAGGCAGAACTTTCCGCGAAAATAGAAAAGCGTTTCAACGAGCAAGCAGCTCAGACCGGTTTCTGATAAGTTCAAAAAGTATTTATTTGACGGGCGCCACCTTCGGGTCGCGCCCGTTTTTTCTGGGTGACGGTTTATCGCTACTTTTGTACTACAGAACACCATGCGAACACCACAACTCATCCAACGTCTTTTTTCTTCGCTGGTGTGGCGCATTCCACAAAAGGATAAAATTATTTACCTGACTTTCGATGATGGGCCAATACCGGAAGTGACGCCTTGGGTATTAGACGAATTGGAAAAGCATAACGCCAAAGCGACTTTTTTTTGTATTGGTAATAACGTACGGAAACATCCGGACGTCTATAAAAAGCTACAATTAGCCGGACATCGAATTGGCAATCATACCGAAAACCATCTCAATGGTTGGACCGTTTATAACCGCGAATATTACATGAACATTGCGCAATGCCGTCGCGTAGTCAAATCCGATCTGTTTCGTCCACCTTACGGGAAGATCCGCCCATCACAGATTGCCCGCATACGCGAAAATTACCGGATCATCATGTGGGATGTGCTGAGCAAAGATTATGACATTTCACTTTCAGGTGAGGAAGTGTACCAGCGCGTCGTGCGCAACACCACACCTGGGTCCATAATTGTGATGCACGATAGTCTGAAGGCGGAAGAACGATTGCGCTACGCATTACCGCGTATTTTGGCTCATTTTACAGAGCAAGGCTATAAGTTTGCGCCTATTCCTGATTGATAAACGCACGATAAACTATCTTCGTGTATCTTTGTTTTCCTCATATGGCGCTTACTACCTACCGACCTTACTGCAACGATTTATCGAATTATTCGCGATTCAAAACAAGAGCCGTTAAAATAGGTGATCTATGGATGGGAGGCGATCATCCGATTCGTGTTCAATCCATGACGACTACGGATACGATGGATACCGCAGCAACTGTAGCACAGAGTATTCGGATGATTGAAGCCGGTTGTGAATTGGTACGAATCACCGCTCCAAGTGTTAACGAAGCACGTAATCTTGAAAATATCAAACGTGAATTGCGAAGCCGCGGCTATGCTACGCCACTCGTAGCTGATATTCACTTTACACCCAACGCTGCGGAAGTTGCAGCACGCATTGTTGAGAAAGTACGTGTCAATCCCGGCAATTACGCCGACAAGAAAAAGTTTGAAACCATCGATTATACTGATAGCGCTTACCAAGAGGAACTTGAAAGAATTCGCGAGCGCTTCACACCGCTGGTGCGTATCTGTAAAGAACACGGCACAGCGATGCGTATCGGAACCAATCATGGATCACTTAGCGACCGTATTCTGAGCCGGTATGGCGACACGCCGCTTGGCATGGTGGAATCTGCCATGGAGTTTTTGCGTATTTGCGAAGATGAAGGTTATCACAATCTTGTATTGTCCATGAAAGCAAGTAATACGCAAGTAATGGTGCAAGCATATCGTCTGCTAGTTGCTACGATGCAGGAACACGGTATGAATTACCCACTTCACCTCGGAGTCACGGAAGCGGGCGACGGTGAAGATGGGCGTATTAAATCAGCTGTTGGAATTGGTACATTGTTGGAAGACGGACTCGGTGATACAATTCGTGTTTCATTAACCGAAGATCCTGAGTTTGAAATTCCGGTAGCTAAAGCCCTTGCAGAGCGTTATTCGCAACGCAAGAAATTGGAAAATGCAGCGGCAACTTCTTGGGAGCTTCCCTATTCTCCGTATGATTATGCAAGACGTGAAACTATTGACGTAGTAAATATCGGCGGAAAAAACGTGCCGCGCGTTGTTGCTGATTACAGCAGTAAAGAAAAAATTACAGCCGCATCTTTGTTTCCGGTAGGCTACAATTATAACATCGCATCCGATAAATGGAATTTGTCGGATCAGGCATGTGATTTCATTTATACCGGTGACACCGTTTTAGACTTTGACATTCCGGGAACACTTGGCATCATCGTGAATTCTGGAACTTATACGAAGATTGCAAACAAGGATCGTTATTATCCTCTATTCTGTGCCGATGAATATTTCCGTGCAGAGAAAAAATCATCACAGCTGAATATTGTTGCGGTGGATCGCTCCAGCATATTTTCAAATCCACAATTCGATACTGCCAAATTGGATACTACTGTTGTGTTATTGGTTGACACCGTAACAGAACATGGAATGGCCGATGAACGCGACATCCTTGTTGAGTTGATGAAACGCGATTGTCGTTTACCGGTAATTCTGAAACGCAATTACAGCAACATCGATGCCGAGCGACTACAACTTTATGCATCTACCGACCTCGGTGGCTTGCTGCTCGATGGCTTTGGTGATGGTATCTGGATCAAAGCTCCAGGCATTGCTGCGGAAAGCACGATCAATAGTACAGGATTCGGCGTTCTACAAGCTACTCGCACACGTATTTCCAAAACAGAATATATCTCCTGTCCATCCTGCGGTCGAACCTTGTTTGATTTGCAAGAGACGACGGCGAAAATCCGTTCACGTACTGATCATTTGAAAGGTGTGAAGATCGGCATCATGGGATGCATTGTAAATGGTCCTGGTGAAATGGCCGATGCGGATTACGGATACGTAGGTACAGGTGTCGGTAAAATCACCTTATACAAAGGCCGAGAAGTCGTGAAAAGAAATATTGACGAAGATTCAGCCGTGGATGAGTTGATCGGACTGATCCGTGAGCACGGGGATTGGGTGGAGAAGAGTAATTAGTCTATAGTCAGGAGTCGGCAGTTCCCTAAGCAGTGCGAAGCAAGTGTTTCATGGGCCGGGCGCTTCGACCAGCTCAGCGCCCGTATTCACTTCCAAACACTTCCCTTTTTACCCACGCTTTTCCCCATTCATTTAATTCCTGTTCGCTCCAAAGCGACGGATAGAAAACACGTTTCTGAAAACGAGGAGGCAGGTATTTCTGCCAGTTAGTTCCGCCTGTGGCGGCAATGTCTTGTGGGTCTTTTTGCAAATAGCGTACCGCTGACTTATAATGACTCAACGGCCAATTCACATTGACGTTAACATCGAGCATTTTGAGCGCATTGATTAATCGCTGATCATTTTTCTGCTCAGCAGGCAACTTCTCATAAAGTTTCCAGAGGTTGGAATTCTTGTAATTCTCGGCATGAAGTATTAATGCATCCGAATATTTTTCTTCGAACTGACGCAACGTAAGTGTTTTCTTTCCGGAAGCCAATTCAGTAGCGCCAGCCTTCCAATAAATGAATTCAAACATTTCATGTATGGAGGCATCAGAGTTTTCATACTTAGCGCGTAAATCTTTATCAACGAGTCGAATGAAATCAGTAGAACAGATTTCAATCATGCGGTATTGCGCACTTTGAAAACCGCTTGCCGGAAGTAAGCTCATCCGGAACTTTAAAAACTGATCCGGCTCCATACCATCGACCATGATATCGAATGAACGAACCAGATTCTCGAAGTAACTATTAATTCGTTCAATCCGTCTTACCAAAAATGCGCCATCGATCTTTTCGGCAGTAGCTAACTGATCAAATTCGCTAAGACTTAATTTAAAATACAGTTCCGTTATCTGATGATAGATGATAAAAATCTGTTCATCCGGAAATTTGGTCTTGGGATTCTGCAGCGACAGCAGGGTGTCGGCATGAATATAATCCCAGTAGGTGAGATAGTCAGCGTACAATAAGCCATCGAGGTAGGACATAAGATCCTGTCCCATGGCATTGTATTTCTTTTCCAGGGCTTCCAGCCGCTCGATGAGTTCGGGTTTTAATTCCATCGTGGGTAAAGGTCGGAAAAAAGTAGATTATTACTCATTCTTTAAAGTTGTGTGTATCCACAGGTTTTTATCTTGTAAAACAATTTGAATTGTAACGATATAGTTCAGAAATTACACCAAAATGTCCCAATCCCCTATCTACCTCGATTATAACGCCACAACTCCGGTGCATCCCGATGTGCTGCAAAGTATGCTGCCCTTTTTTTCGGAAAAATTCGGCAATGCTTCCAGCAAAACTCACAGCTGGGGATGGGCTGCAGAGGCTGCTGTCGAAAAAGGACGCGAACAGTTGGCAGCACTAATCGGTGCTGAAACGAATGAAATCATTTTTACTTCCGGTGCTACTGAAGCCATTAACCTTGCCCTGAAAGGGACTTTTGAAATTTATCGTCATCAACGCGATCATATCGTCACGGTTACGACTGAACATAAAGCTGTTCTAGATACGTATAAACAGTTAGAACAACTGGGGGCACGCATTACCTATGTTCCCGTGCTTGCTGACGGAATGATATCCTTGGATGCCTTACAGGAAGCAGTGAACGATAAAACGCTGATGGTAGCAGTAATGATGGCCAACAACGAAACGGGTGTTGTGCAACCAATGCGCGATATCTCATCCATTGCGCATCAAAAAGGAGCGTTCTTCTTTTCGGACACTACGCAAGCAATTGGTAAGTTACGTATCGATGTAGACGAAGAAGGAATTGATCTATGCTGCTTATCGGCACATAAATTCTACGGACCAAAAGGAATTGGCGCATTGTATGCTCGACGGAAAAATCCACGGGTGCAGTTAAGTCCTCAATTGGTCGGTGGCGGCCATGAAAATAATCGTCGCAGCGGGACACTCAATGTTTCCGGGATTGTAGGAATGGGATCAGCTGCCGAGCTTGCACTAAATAATTGGTGGACTGATGCCAGCCGGATTTCTGTTCTTCGTACACAACTGGAACAATGTCTTATGGACATCGGAGGTGTAACTGTAAATGGCAATACAAAATTCCGTTTGCCCAATACTACGAACCTTTGTTTCCACGGACATCCATCGGCAACATTGATTCGAAAATTATCGGGGCTAGGTGTCGC
>JBEGUX010000262.1:0-6172 GCA_041178685.1 Bacteroidota bacterium | reverse complement strand
CATTATCAAGAACTTCTTGGGTTTGTGCCATGATAAATAGGGCTCTTAAATGGTGTGCAAAGATAAGAATTTCACGTCGATTGGCCACGTACGATGCACAGGAAAAGCATAGAAAAAGTGGTGTTTAGAGCCACTTATTTTCCATAATCTCCCTGGCGTGATAGGTGATGATTATATCGGCTCCGGCACGTGTAAAGGCATGCATATTTTCCATGATAATTCGCTGCCCGTCAATCAAACCAGCTTCCGCCGCTTTTTTGACCATCGTGTACTCGGCCGATACATTGTAACAAGCTACCGGCAATTCAGTTTGCATTCGTACCTCCCGGATCACGTCAAGGTAGGCTAATGCAGGCTTAACCATCAGAATATCAGCACCTTCCGATTCGTCTAAAATTGCTTCACGAACGGCTTCGCGTCCGTTGCGGAAATCCATCTGGTAGGATTTCCGATCGCCTTTTCCGGGTGCCGAATCGGCGGCCTCGCGGAATGGTCCGTAATAAGCCGAGGCAAATTTGACGGCGTATGACATTATGGGAGTATCCTGAAAGCCATTTTTATCAAGCAACTGGCGGATGCCGGCTACGCGACCGTCCATCATATCACTTGGTGCCACCATGTCAGCTCCGGCACGAGCATGCGTCAATGCCATTTGAGCCAGAATATCCACTGATGCATCATTCTGAACGTAATCGTCTTCGATAATACCACAATGTCCGTGCGTGGTATAAGCACAAAGGCAAACATCAGTGATCACAAAAAGATCGTCGCCGAATTGTTTTTTAAGCGCACGAATTGCATCGGCAACCACTGTATGGTCAGCATGCGCAGAGGCAGCATCGCCCGACTTATCTTCACCCACTCCGAACAATAAAATCTTGTTGACGCCCACTTTCAATCCCTGCTCTACATCTCGCAATAATGTATCGACACTGAAGCGGCTGATCCCCGGCATAGCATCAATCGGTTGAATGATTCCACTCCCTTTGGTGATGAAATAAGGGTAGATAAACATGTCTTTTGAAAGACGTGTTTCAGCTACCATTTCACGAATGAGTGGAGATTTACGTAAGCGACGCGGACGGGAAAGCTGACTCATGAGTTGATATTAACGTCCGGCTACACCGAACACTGCACGGGCCAATCCGGCCTCATCAAAAGTGTCCGGCATTCCCGGATGATGAATGGAATGTTTGCGCAACGCAGCAGCGGTGGCGTCGCCCATGGCTACGACCTGCTGTGAAGCAGAAATTTTATGCGTTTGGAAATAGGCTTCCACATTGGAGGGAGATGTGAAGACAAGAGTATCTGAAACAGGAATTGCATCGGTTGACCGTTGCAGTGTTTCGTACACCGGCAAGTCAATGGCCTGACCCTTTTTTACCAATTGCTGCTGAACAGAGCGCATACTTCCCTTTGCCTGTGGAAATAAAACAGTCTCACTGCCAACACGAGCGGCAAATTGTTTTCCAATCAGACGAGTATCGGTTTGTGAACCGATAAACTCTGCACGAAATCCTTCAGCACGCAAGGCATCAGCTGTTGTCTTGCCAACACAACCAAATTTTTGTCCGTTGAGCTGAGGCCGCTGACGAAAGAAATATTTCACCGCATTTTTACTGGCAAAAAATATCCATTGACATTCAGGAAGTGTTTGGAAGGAGATAATTCTGGTTTCGATAAGTGGAAAGCCGGACACTGCAAAACCATTTCCCTCTAAAACATTTCTGAAATGACTATTTTCATTTACATCGCGTGTAATGAAAACAGTTCCGGGACGGATATTATTAATACGATCAACTGTATGCTGAGCGAGTGTTGCATAATTTTTCGACTCCAGGCAAACATTCACCGGCGGATCTGACCATGTTTTGGCACGCGAAGCGCGCAGCGTATAGGTTTCTGTCTCATCATTGTATTCGGCATAGACACCTACCGGCATCTGACAGCCGCCCTGAAAAAGATTCAACACTTTTCTTTCGAGACGGATTACGCGTGCAACATCATTATTATTAAGCTTCTCGATAAGTTTACGCAATTCATGATCCTGCTCACGCACTTGCAGTGCCAATACGCCTTGTGCAGGAGCCGGAATAAATTCGCGCGGATCCAATCGCTCCACATTGAATTCCGACAAATCAATCTCCAGACGTTCCACACCGGCCGCTGCCAAGAGGATGGCATCATAATTCCCTTCACGCAATTTATTTATTCGCGTAGGAACATTTCCGCGTAAATCTGCCAGTTGAATATCCGGCCTAAAAGAAAGCAATTGAGCTTTGCGTCGAGCAGACGAAGTTCCCACCAGCGCATCTTTTTTCACATGGAATTTAGTACGAGGATCGAACGAGGACTTACGAATCAGTAGCAACTCTGAGGGATCTTCACGGTCTGAAACTGCTGCAACAACCAGTCCGGCTGGTTGTTCGGTGGGCAGATCTTTATGCGAGTGAACAGCAAGATCAGCTGTATTATTCAAGAGCGCTTCTTCAATTTCTTTGGTAAAAAACCCTTTGCCTTCCAATTTATCGAAAGAGAGGTGCTGGATTTGGTCACCTTGGGTTTTGATAATATTCAGCTCACTTTCCAATCCAATATCCTTCAACAGTCCTTGCACATAGCGGGCTTGCCATAAGGCGAGTTCGCTGCCACGTGTTGCTATTCGGACAGTCTTTATCATAATAAAAGAGGTTGTAAAAAGAAATTAGCGTTTATCGAGGAGAATCTCTTTCGCCATCACCATCGGCACGCTGATATATTTCTTCTCCATGTAGCTGACGACTTTTTCCAGCACTTCCTTAGATTGAATATCCAGTGCTTCAATTTCACGTGCAAAGACCTCGTTCATAGCGCGATCGCGAATCTCGCGCACCTTATCCGGCACTTCACGCATTCTTAATTCCAACGAACGCGTTTTATAAATCCGATCAAAATCGATCAACTGTTCGTCGATAATCTGCTCCGCGTATTTCAATTCAGCCTGGCGTTCCACCAAATTTTTCTCCGCAACAACTTTCAATTCTTCGATACTAATGAGGTGAACGTGCTGCTGTACCGGAATAGAAGGATCAATATCGGAAGGAAGAGCGAGATCGATCAATACTTTACGGTCTTGTTCGCCCAACAACAATGACTCATACAACGATGGAGAAATTACCGGAGTTGCAGAACCGGTACAAGTCACAAGTAGATCGAAGCCGCCTTTATGCGAAGAAAGCTCATCCAAGGAATATGCTGTTGCTCGTGCGCCTTCGTTTGTCAGCATAACTGCCAAAGCGTTGGCATTTTCAAGCGTACGATTAAATACCGAAAAATTAGCGAAGCCTTGCTTAAGTAGATATTTACACAAGTTGGTATTGGTTTCGCCCGCACCTACGATCAATACGCGCGATGACTTAGCCAAATGCAAAGCACGCAGCTGACGTTCAGCGAGCGATACTACTGAAACCGGATTGGTCGCAATTTTTGTTTCGGTGTAAACACGTTTTGCCGTGTTGATGGTGGACTGAACTACAAGCCGGATGAGATCACCGGTTAAGCCGGCCGATTTACACTCGTCGTATGATTTACGAACCTGTGTTATTATTTCCCGCTCCCCTACTACGAGGGAGTCGAGGGAAGAAGCAACACGGTAGAGATGATCAAGAGCATTGGTGCCTTCGAAAACCAGGGCATGCTGAATAGAGAACTGAAGTTCTGCGTCTGAAAGTTTTGGCTGAAAGGCGAGGAAAAATTTACGCATGAAATCCGCATCGCATACTTCCTCCGTTACCAAGACAAACTCAATTCGATTGCATGTGGCGATGTAGAGCAACTCGTCCAATCCAGCACGTTCACGCAATAATGTAAGACGTTCTACTCGTTGATCATCCGAAAGGAAAAAACGATTCAGCTCCTTAAGGGGAGTGCTCTTGTGCGTGAAAGCGATGACTCGTAAGGGTATCAATTCCGGTGTTGGATTTTCGGATGCAAAGGTCACAAAATTGATATTTTTACTGTCATAGTTATGTCACGAAACCCCGTTTTCAACGTGAATTCATACAATTTTAGGCTAAATACCTGGCTTCCGATATGATATTTGTCATATTAAATGGCAACATCGTTTCGGCATCCGAAAACATCATTCTATATGGCATTTTTCGCGCAACCAGCGGATATCGGCCACTTGTTTGACCTCTTCCATCTCCTTAGCTATGGCATTCAGTTTTTGAAAATCTCCCTCAGCCCTGAGAATCAAGGCGGCGAATCTAATAAAATTCCGATAAATGATTCGCTGATAAGCAGAAACCTGTTTATGTCGCGAAAGAAAAGTTCGAAATGAGGATGCCTGATAAAAGAACAGGTCATCATCTTGTTGCTCAAAATATATTTTGAGAAGAATAGATCGCACATCGAGCGCATAGAACACATCGGTAAATTCTACCTGTTGAAACAAGCGCAGTGTTGCTTTGTAATCTTTCCGGAAGAAATGATAGTTTCCCAGATTATAGGTTTCTGCGTTGAGCCGGTATTCTTTTTGCAGGTATTTCAAATGCATTGGAATAAACTTTTCTACCCATTCAAACTCACCAAGTCGCAGGGCAATGGTCACCATGTTTTTAAATTCAAAAGGTGACAAAGGTTCGTCTTCCAGAAAAGCTTCGTTGTCGAGGGTCAGCTTATAAATAGAATAAAGCTTTTGAGTGTATTCCGTTTTTCCGGTATTCAATTTTTTGATACAGTAATTTTTCATGTACTGAAAAAGCTCCCGTTGCTCTGAAAATGGAAACTTCCAACCTCTTTCACGCATGAATTGTTGCAGCTCATCAATCACCTTTTCCTGATCGGGCTGCGTTAGTGAGTCGTATACTAAGCGATAAGCCGCAACTACAGGTTCGTTGATGAATGGACTGGCGTCGGCCATCTTGCGCACTTCATCCATTAGTCGCAGTTCAGCATCTACCGTCAATACATTCCGGGCATTGATGATTTCGCAGGCGTGCTTAAGTTTGGAAGCGATATACCATGCGTCCAGCGATTCAACCACGCGATTGAAGTCGAGCGGTTGTTTTCGGGAGAGATTTCTGCTGTTGTGTTGCAACTGCAGTCTTGACAATTCATAGCGAACAAGTAATCCGTCGGCATCAACAATTCCATCTACTGCTTTTTGCAATTGATCTGCCTCATAGCGAAATGCTTTAGGTAGATTGCGACGATGGTAAGCAGTTGCGGCCAATAATGTGCGTGTATCCTGATCGTGAAGCAATTCAAGATTGATTAAATAAACTTCCAACCGATCTAATAGGGTTGATTCTAACAACCTCATTCGTTGATCATCTTCATTAAAACTGGGAAAAAGGAGATTCATCGCTTCTTCTCGCTTATAAGCAGATAATTCCTTTCTACTAGTCAATTGCTCCAAATGAATGAGTAACTTTAATTCTTCTGGAGTTGCAGCTAAGATGCCGGACTCCGCATCCCGCATTAACTGTCGGCGCTCGCGAGCTTGAAAACCCGAAAAAACGTGTAATAGCTTGGAAACGGACATTTTATACTACAATTTAGTAGTTACAATAATCTTAATTACTTAATTTACAATTATTTATAAAATAATAAGTTAATACAACCGTCTTACAATATACAAAAATTGAAATTGTCGTGGGTAGATCTTCGTAGTATGTTTGTAACGTGAAATAGCGCCTACTAACAAAAATAAACTGTCTTACCCTTCCAATACCAACTCCATACAATGAAACGCCTCTACTCCCTCCTGCTGTTTTTGCTGTTCTTTGCCGGAATCCATTCCGCAACTGCCTCCCACGTTGTGGGCGGCGAAATTTCCTATACCTGGATTAGCGGCAATACGTACCAGTTGAAATTATCGTACTACAGAGATTGCATGGGCGTTTCAGCGCCAACTTCTGTAAATATCAGTGCTTCTTCCAGCTGTTTCCCAACACCTCAAACCGTAATCGCCACAGCATCGGCAAACTCGCCTCAATTAATTTCTCCGGTTTGCTCCAGTGTTCTTTCTAATTGTAATGGAGGACAATATAATGGTATTGAAAAATGGGAATACAAAGCCAATATTACCTTACCAGGAAATTGTAGCGACTGGATTTTCTCGTATACAGAATGTTGCCGTAATGGCATGATCACCAACTTGAATCAGCCAAGTGGAGCGAGTGCATAT
>JBEGUX010000261.1:0-2899 GCA_041178685.1 Bacteroidota bacterium | reverse complement strand
TCTGAATTATTCACGTTGCTGGATTTGATGGTGAAGGTTTTCATGCCTTTTTCTTTTTTATATCAATTTATACCCGTAGGCACCACCATAGTTCCTGCAATTCTCCCAACATCTTACATTCGTAAGAAAGTGAGCAAAAAGCGTTACTTTTTTCCTGCAATTGGCGGAAATTGCCCCCTAAAACCCGCTAATAGTGCGGTTTTTAAAGTATTTTACACTTTTTGCAGGTTGCAAGCATTCGACGCTTTTTATCGTACGTTTTTTACTTTTTGGTGTATCCAAACCCAGCTGTAGCCGTTAAAGACTACAGAAAACAATCACTTCCCAATACTCAAGATTATGGATACGTTAAACAAAACCATCAAGAAACTTAGCGAAACTGAATACCAGGATTTGCTCTCTGCTGTTGCCGGCCGTAAGAACAATAAGCCTTATGTGGTACTGGAAGCAGCGCGAAAAAACAATTACTCAGAGAACCAAATGATGGATATGCTTGGAGTTACACCAAGTACGTACTATACATTGAAGTCGCGACTTAACGAGCGCATTGCGGAATACTTATCTAAAAATGTAAATAATCCGATTAGTGCTCTTAAAGAAAAAGTAGCGATGGTTCCTGCGATGTTGTTTAGCAATGATCGCAACGTAGCTATACGCTCACTTAAGAACCTAGAGAAACAACTGATCGAATACGATTTGTCTAATGAACTTATTGTTGTCTACAAAGCACTTGCTCGCTTGAGCATGTACAATGGCGATTATGATTATTATGAGAAAGAGTATAATCGTCACGTTGCCTATTCACTCGCAGTAGTTAAAGCGGAAGACCTGTTCTATGAATTTGTGAAACGCGCCGGTAACTTTCAGTTGACACGTGATGAGCGCGATTTCGAAGCGGTACAAACGATCCTTCGCGAGCTTACGAATATAGCTGAACTGTATCATGGTCACCGTTTGTTCGTCCTTTACAATGTGGTTCGTATCTATTACCTGAGCTTATTCACCACCCGCACCGAAAATCTTCGCGCACTTGAACTTGAAATTGATTCGCTGCTGCAGCAAATCAATAAGAACTTCGAAAAGTTTGAGCTTGACACGTTCTATCAAAGCATACGTTTCCTCGTCGATTACCTTTACTTTGAATATTATCAACGTACAGGTAACCAGGTGCGTGCAGATCACTACTACCGTCAAATCAATTCCGGCGCTGCCGAAATTTCCAGCAAACCAATTTTCAGCTTCTACGTCACAGAATTCTTGAATTCAAAAGTGAAGCGCTACATGGTGAATGGAAATGCTGAGGAACTGGTTGATATTAACAATAACATGGAAGCTAATTTCGATACTGATATCAACGAACCTTATCCTTTCATCTGGTTCCGCATGTATCAATCAATTGGCAAATTCTATCAAAACGATTATTCCGGAGCGGCAAAGGTCATTAACAATATGCGCAACGAATTGTCGATGAAGAAATTCCTCTACACTGATATTGAAAGCAAACTCTTCCAGGCATTACAATATTGCTATATGGGTGAAGATGGTCTTTGCAGTCAGCTATTGCAGAGTGTAAAGCGCCAGATTCCGGAAGATGATAATCGTTATGCACCTGCTAACGCCTTCATTAAAATTCTGAAGGCTGCGATTAAACCTGAAGAGTTTCGTAAGAAAGTAAAGAAGCTCGCTGAGTTGCACGAAAATTTCCGCACCACGGCTTCTGCTCCTGATAGTATGTTATGGTTCGTAAAGCTCGACGAGCAAATGATTCGTCGTCTGGCCAACCCTATCAAAGACTAATAGAAAGTACGATTACGAAAAACGCCCGCAATAGCGGGCGTTTTTTATTTGGTGATAAGCTAATTAGAAATTAATAGCGTCCAGGTATTTTTCGCCGAGTGGCTTGTTGACATATTTCTGAACGTACGGGTTCATGCTCGCCCGGTTAATGTCCTCCGGACTGATAGAAGAGGAAAGCACTACGATTTTACAAAACGTACGGATAGTTTCGGATAGCTTTTCATATTCGGCTAAAAATCCAAAACCATCCATAGCCGGCATGTTCAAGTCAAGGAAAATTACCTCCGGCAGACGGTCGCGGTCATCGGCAAGGTCACGGAGAAACTGTAATGCACCTTCTCCGGAGTTTTTTACCGTAACGCTTTTGGAAAAATGGCTGGTGGTAATCATCCGTTCATTGATGAAGTTATCAATGTCGTTATCGTCGATCAGAAGAACGCGATCGAATTTGAAGGGTTTTTCGGCGTTTTTCATCGGCGTCTTGGATGAGTGGTGGTGGTGATGAGTGGAATCGAACCACTGACACAAGGATTTTCAGTCCTTTGCTCTACCAACTGAGCTACATCACCTTGATAGGAGCGCAAAAATAGGGATTTTTTAATTGCAGCCAAACGAATTTTACCGATTTCGTTATTTCCTGATTAGCAATATACTTCCTTTTACTCAATTCGACTGTATCTTTACATCCTGAAATGGGAAAGCTACTTGCCATCGATTTGGGTAATACACGTGCCAAGGCAGGTGTCTTTCTGAATGGAAAGCTCATCCAACGTGTTCTGTTTGAATGCTCAGCCCCTGAGCCCTTGGAAAAGCTTCTTACCCAACATAAGATCGATGAAGCTATTCTCAGCAGTGTCGTCGAAAATCACTTTGCAATAGAGCGGATTGTCAGTAATTATACCATACTGAACACGTTACAATCAATTTCCAATTACCCTATTCGTAATAAATACAAAACACCGGAAACACTGGGTGCCGATCGACTTGCTTGCGCTGTTGGTGCCTCTGTCATTTTTCCCGGTAAAAACGTGCTTTCCATAGATGCGGGTACATGTATAAAGTATGATATCGTAGACCGAAGCGGGTCTTATCTCGGCGGAAG
>JBEGUX010000260.1:0-5304 GCA_041178685.1 Bacteroidota bacterium | reverse complement strand
GAGCAGCAGCAATGGCGCAATCCGGATTTTCTGCCGATGAAATTCTTTCTAAGTATTATTGTGGCGTTCGTGTTGTACGTTATAGTGATGTATTGCAAAAGAGGTAAGTTGCTGCTATGATGTTTTTATCAGGCGACTTTT
This sequence comes from Bacteroidota bacterium, assembly GCA_041178685.1. Classification (GTDB taxonomy): domain Bacteria; phylum Bacteroidota; class Bacteroidia; order AKYH767-A; family 2013-40CM-41-45; genus Pollutiaquabacter. Next base: position 5,163 of record JBEGUX010000260.1, on the reverse strand, counting down.
TTCATTCTTGAATTTACTGCTATTTTTTGTTGGGATAATTTTGGTGCGTGATTGTTCATCGTTCACGGCCGCTTGTTCGTGGGTTACCATTCTTTTTGCTGGGTATAGCTAATGGTTTTGGTGCCGTTGTCCCTGCGAAGATTTTATATTCTATTTTTTTAGTGTTATTTATAATCTTTATCATTTACTCCTTTCTGGTTTTTCATTCGAAAGGTTGGCTTAGTTATGAATTTCGCTGGTTTACAGGGTTCGTTATTTTCAGTTTGCTTTTTTTATGCGGACAATTACTGGGCGAACTTTCCGATGAGCGACAATCGATTTATCATTTTACTCGCCAAAACAAAGTGATTCTAGTCGTTGCAATTAATGAACCATTTGTGCGAAAGGGAAAATCACTTCGTGCAAGAGTGGATGTTATAGCATTAAAAAATCAAAATACCTGGAAGCCGGCAAGCGGAAAATTTCTCATGTATCTTCCGGCATCTACCGCTGTTGCACCTAACGTGGGTGATCGTTTGTTGTTAAATGAATATCCTGTGGCGCTACAGCCTGTAATAAACCCCGGACAATTTGATTTTAAATCGTGGTTGGAGCGAAAACAAATTTATGCCTCTCTATTCATAAAGGATGGATCATGGTATCCATTACCAGAATATAAAAAGTGGTCTTTTAATCAGTTTGTTCACCGATGCAGAAATAGATTGATGGAATTATTTCAAGCAGCAGGATTACAGGGAAATGAGTTGGGTGTGGTAGCAGCGCTTGTTCTTGGTAGTGATGATGAGGTGGATGCTGAATTAATGCAGGCATTTTCGGCCTCCGGCACATTGCATGTTCTATCGGTCTCAGGTATGCATGTTGCCTTAGTGTATTCGTTAATTGCAGCCGTACTGGGATATTTATTCAGGAAAGAGAAATTTAGATGGATCAAGCTTAGTTTGATTTTGTCCGCATTATGGGCGTATGCTATTTTAACCGGTTTTTCGCCGGCAGTACAGCGGGCTGCAGCTATGCTGAGTTTAATTATAGTTGGAAAGACAGTGGCACGTTCAACCGATACGTGGAATTTGTTGGCGGGTTCGTTGTTTATTTTGATTGCACTTCAACCTAATCTTCTCTTCGAATGCGGTTTTCAATTATCGTATGCAGCTGTAGCTGGGATCGTGGGATTTTATCCTTGGTTGTATCAGCGATTGGATCCGCCCGGCAGAGTAGGAGACTTGATTTGGAAAAGTGTTTGCGTTGCACTGTCGGCACAGCTGTTCACATTTCCTTTTGGCCTCTTTTATTTTCATCAGTTCCCCAACTATTTCCTTCCCGCCAATTTGTTGATTATTCCTATTTCAACTGTAGTAATGTTTGGTGGGATCGCTTTACTGCTATTGTCGCCTTTTAATTTATTGTTTGAGCTGGTGGCCGCGCCGGTGCAATGGATAACTGTAACTTTGACGCGCACGGTATTTTTATTTGATCAATTGCCTAATGCTCAGACAACCGGAATTTGGATATCCGGATTTCAATGCTTGCTCCTGATGTTATGTGTAGTGATGGCAACCATTTTTTTAACGCATCGTAATAGTTTCTACTTGATGCTGACATTTTTCTTGTTGGTTGCTTTCCTTTTTTCTCAAATTGTCAAATATTATGTTCAGTCAAATCAAATCTATCTCATACGTTGGCAATTAAGCGGTAAGAATAATGCGTCATCGCTGGTGTATGGTTTTCGCAGTGTAACGTGGCGAGGGGAGCAATGGAGTGACAGAAGTCAATCAGTTGTTGAAAACGGGCTGGATGCGCTGCACGTAGCACGAAATCACAGAATCACCGTAAACGAAAAAGAATGGATTGTTCCGCATTCTGTACATTTCCCGGTAATTAAAATCGATTCAAACATCATTCTGCCGGATACTATTATAAAGTTGAGTAAAGCTCCTGGCCATGAGCTATTACGTCAGTAACCGACCAGCGAGGAAAGCGTAAATACTTCTATTACGCGCGCGCCTTTTTCAGTCCATTCCAAACGCGCACATTCGTTTTTTGGATCATGCTCAAAAAATAAATTCCAGTTTTCTTGTGTGGCGCGATGAAGGAAAACGCCTTTTTCTTCCATAGTTAAAAGCGGGCGCGTATCATAGGCCATCACATATGGAAGTGGAACGTGTGCTGCTGATGGAAGCAGATCGGCACAATAAACAATAGTTTCTTTGCCGGTATTGATGACCGGGAGCATCATAGCATCGGTATGCCCGTAAACATAGTAAATACCAAAGCCGGGGAAAAGCTCCGCATTTTCATTTAAAAATTTCAAATGACCAGTTTCTTGTAGAGGTAAAATATTCTCTTTCAGAAAGCTGGCCTTCTCTCGCGGGTTCGGAGATGTAGCCCACTTCCAATGCTGCTCATTGCTCCAATACGTGGCATTCGGAAAGCAAAGCTCGAAACCTGTGCGATCGCTGTTCCATTGTAAACTGCCGCCACAATGGTCAAAGTGTAGATGCGTGAGTAAAACGTCAGTAATATCATTTTCGGTATATCCTAATTTTCGCAGCGACTTCCCCAAGGTGTCGTCGCCGTGTAAGTAATAATGCGAAAAGAATTTTTGGTCTTGTTTGTCGCCAATACCATTGTCGATAAGCACCAGTCGGTTTTCGTGTTCAACCAATAAACATCGCATCGCCCAAGTGCACATGTTATTATCGTCGGCCGGATTCAATTTATGCCAAATAGATTTTGGAACAACGCCAAACATAGCGCCGCCATCCAATTTGAAATAGCCTGTGTCGATAGTGTGAATTCGCATGATGTTTAACCGATAATTAAATTACTTTACTTTTATTCGCTGTTCAGTAAGTACTAAAATATTTAATTATTTCGCTTTACTAATTCGGCAGCCAGATTTTCGAGCGACAAGCCATCGAAAGTTCCCGAGCTCATTAACAGCACAGCTGAATTTTGTGTATTCATCGCCAACAAGTCTGATTGCAATTTCGATGAGTCTGTATAAATTGTCAATCCACTCTTATCAAAAGCACGTTGCACACGCTCCTCAGAAATTGGCGGCAGCTTTTTATGGGCTATCGTTTGAGGATTGTAATAGACGATAGCTTTGTCGGCCAGTTCCAATGTTCCTTTGTATTCGTCGAGGAAATTTTCATTCAGACTGCTAAACGTGTGAAGTTCCATACAGGCAATCAATTTGCGTTGCGGAAACTGCTGCCGGACAGCGGCGGTTGTTGCCATTAATTTGCTGGGAGAGTGGGCAAAGTCTTTAAAGACAGCCAGGTTTTCATTTTTACTTAACAATTCCAGTCTGCGTGCAGCTCCTTTGAAACTCTGTATAGCATTATAAAATTGAGCAGGATCAATACCTAACAACTTGCAAACTTTTCGCGCTCCCTCCAGATTCATCAAATTATGATTGCCAAAGATCTGTAATGGAATTTTTTGGTCTTCGATCTCAAGCAAAGTGACTCCGTTAACAATGGCGTGTTTAGGAATACCATATGCAATTTTCCTTGCTGCAGTGGTTGATTCGGTAGCAACACGATTTACTTCTTCATCTTCTTTGCAGTAAATAAGTGCGCCTGATGAAGGAAGCGCATTGGCGAAAATCCTGAATTGTTCAACGTAATTATCAAACGTTGGGAATACATTAATATGGTCCCATGCTATACCGCTGATTAGTCCAATGTCCGCTTGATAAAGATGAAACTTAGGACGACGGTCAATGGGTGAGGAGAGGTATTCATCACCTTCCAGTACAATTACCGGAGCGTCGCTGATCTTTACCATGGTTTCAAATCCTTCCAGTTTTGCGCCCACCATATAGTCAAAATCTTTTCCGCATTCACGGAGCACGTGAAGTATCATCGACGTGATGGTGGTTTTTCCATGGCTTCCTCCAATGACTACCCGTAGCTTGTTTTTGGACTGCTCGTAGAGGAATTCGGGATAAGAATAAACCGGGATGTTAAGTTTTTTTGCAGCTTCCAGTTCGGGATTATCTGCACGCGCATGCATGCCTAGAATCACGCCTGTCAATTGCGCATGGATTCGTTCCGGAAACCAACCAATTTTTTCAGGTAAAAGTCCGGCTGCTGCTAATCGGGAGCGCGATGGCTCGTTGATCTCGTCATCCGATCCGGTTACTTTGTAGCCATGTTGGTGCAATGCAAGGGCAAGATTATGCATGGCAGCGCCGCCGATAGCGATAAAATGAAACGATGTAGGATTTGACATACCTCAAGAATTTCGATATAAAATTCGTAATTCTTGCGGCTGCAGCGTTACTGCCGGTGGTCAATTATTATTTGTTTACCAACAGTCATACAGTTGACAGACTCAATAAATTCAATCCTTTTTTCCTTCAGCAACGGTGCCGTTGAGTTGTATTTTGACTTCAGGCATTGCGGGATCATTCATGAATATACTAATCAAACGATTATTCACGCCGATTTTCCCAAAAGTTGAAAATTCAATATTAACCTGCGATGAATCACCGGCCGGAACGGTATTTTTTGAAAATATAATGTCGATACCTGGACCATTTGATTTAGCTTTATGGATGAGAAGATCTTTCTTTCCGTTGTTGTAAATCATCACACTTCGACTCACTTTTCTGCCGGCTTGAACTGTCCCATAATCCACAATAGTTACCGGCACACTCGCTTTTTGAACAACTGCGGAATCTTCAGCAGTCATAGCAGGAAAATCCTCTATTAAAAATGCAGTTATTGAAAATTGCTTCGAGGGTGTTTCCAAATCTGTTGTCATTAACACACATCGATCCAGCACAAATCCATGGTCGTCTATTTTAGCAGCATCGTAGCGGATAGCTAGATAGCTTTCCTTTCCGGGCATCAATACCGTGTCTTTTGGAGTGATTTTTAAGTGCGCTGGAAATAAGTTATCTGAAGCATTGTGCATATACACGGTAAAGCTGATCGGTTGCAATCCTTCGTTCAGCAGAAAAAGTGTATCGTATTTCACTTCGTTGTTTTTAATCCTTCCTAAATTGATGGAAAATTTGGAAGCTCGCAACGATCCCGATTTTTTAGGAAACTTGTCTTGCAACATGGGGCCGGACGATACAATATTGCGTTGACCAAACGTTGTAATGGACATTGATAAAAAAAACAAAAGCGAGATACTGCGCAGCATAGA
>JBEGUX010000259.1:0-4026 GCA_041178685.1 Bacteroidota bacterium | reverse complement strand
TTTTTATTGCCCGTACAGTTAATCGTTCATTCTGAATTGGGCCTTTTTTAAAGTAATATTTTTTAGAATTTTCATTATCAGAAATCATTGCATAAATCCTGATCTTGAGTAAGTCCTTTTTTTGCAATTGACGAATTAATTCAATAGAATCTTTTCCTAGACCGGCATCGCAGACGCTGGTAAGTCCTACCCGGAAACAATTTTCTTGCGCTTTAATCAACGCATCGCTATTTAGTTTTTCAGAAAATGGTGGAATGACTTCCTTGATTAATTCCACCGCGTTATCAATTAATATCCCAGTGAGCTTTCCGTTACGAACTTGTATCTCACCGCCGTTAACAATAGTTGAAGCTGTGATTTTAGCGCGTTTTAATGCCGCTGTATTACATAACGCGGCATGTCCATCTATGCGCATTAAAAAAACCGGCTGTTCCGGAAAAAGACTGTCAAGTGCTGTATTATCCGGATACTCCTTTATCTCCCAGTCATTTTGATCCCATCCCCGGCCTAACAACCATTCGAATTTATTTTCTTTTGAAAATTGTTGCAGTTTTTCCAGTACTTCCGCAAAGGATTTCGTACCGGTAACATCACATTTTAAAAGGTCAGAAGCATAGCCGAAAAAATGGCTGTGAGCATCAATAAATCCCGGATATACACACCGGCCATCGAGATTAATGATTGATGTGGCAGAATAACGGTTTAGTATTTCATCAGAAGTTCCCGTAGCGATTATTTTTCCATCGTGTATAGCTACTGCTTCTGCTATGGTAAAAAGGTTGTCAACGGTATAAATTTTCCCGTGATGTAAAATAAGGTCCACTTTTGGGCCGGAACAGCCGTAGATAAGGATTATCAATAAGAACAATGACAGCAAAGTGATACGATACATAGTCAAAGGATTTGGCTGCTAAATATCGGGTTTTTACGAATGAATTGTTCGTTATTTTAACTCAATTTAGGAAAATCAATATCAAATTTTCACGTTCTTGTGGTATAGATAACTTATAGCCTAATTACATGTCTTCACTGATTGCATTTTTCAAACGATTCCGTAGAATCGGATTCGTGCTTGTTTTAAGCGCTACCTTATTTTTCTCCTTTCGCGCTGTAGACGATTACTACTTCGAAGTAAGTAAGAACCTTGATATTTTTACAACGCTATTCCGGGAAGTCAATACTTATTATGTTGATAGTGTTGAGCCAGGACAGCTGATGAAAACAGGAATGGATGCTATGTTAAAATCGCTGGATCCTTACACTGTTTTTATTCCTGAAAGTGATATTGAGGAATATCGAATGACACACGTTTCAGCCGAGTACGGCGGAATTGGAGCACTCGTACATTCACGCAACGGTGATATTGAGATCAGTGATTTATACGAAGGGTTCCCGGCACAAAAAGCAGGTCTTCAGGTTGGTGATAAAATCATATCAGTCAATGGAGTTTCCACTCAGGGAAAGAAAGTTGATGCCGTTACTGATGTTATGAAGGGACAAAAAGGAACTACGGTCAAGCTGACGATTCGTCGTGAAGGTGTTGATCAGCTAATGGAAAAATCTATCGTTCGCGATGAGATTAAATTCAAGAATGTACCTTACTATGGAATGGTAGGACCGAATACGGGTTACATCCGCTTATCCCAATTTTTGGAAAATGCATCCGGAGATGTGCGTGATGCCTTATTGGAGTTGAAAAAGAATCCGGCAATGACCAATCTCGTGTTTGATTTGCGCGGTAATGGTGGTGGACTTTTAAAAGAAGCTGTTGATATTGTAAACCTTTTCGTCGATAATAATGTGAAGGTGGTGTCTCAAAAAGGAAAGATCAAGGAGATGAATGCTGAGTATTTTGCATCAAAACCTGCTGTTGATGCCACTATTCCTTTGGTAGTTTTGATTGACCGTGGCTCTGCTTCGGCTTCTGAAATTGTTTCCGGATCGCTTCAAGAATTGGATAGAGCAGTGGTAATCGGACAGCGTTCGTATGGAAAAGGACTTGTACAGCAAACCTATAATCTTTCATATAATACGTTGCTTAAAGTCACTATCGCGAAATACTACACACCAAGTGGTCGTTGTATTCAGGCGCTGGATTACACACATCGTAGTAAGGATGGTAATGTCAATAAGTACGCTGATTCCTTACTCAATGAGTTTAAAACCAAGAATGGCCGAATCGTGTACGATGGCAGTGGTGTTTATCCTGACGTTTACACTGATGCTTCTTATTATAGTCCGGTAACAATGGCTTTGATGTCGAATTACCAGATTTTTGATTACGCAGGTATTTATTACCGATCTCATACAACTATACCTGTAGCGAAAGAGTTCACGCTATCTGATCAGGAGTATTCGTCCTTCGTTCAATTTTTGGATGGAAGAAAATATGATTATACCGATAGGAGCGAGAAGAAGTTGGAGGAGCTGAAAGCTGCCCTTGAATCCGATAAACATTTTGATAAGTTGCGAAACGAATACGATGCAATGAAACAAGAAATGGTCAACAATAAAAAAATGGATTTGACCAATCATAAGCAGGAAATCAAAGAAGTGTTGGAAGAAGAAATTGCTTCTCGTTATTATTATGAAAAAGGTCGAACCGAGCGTGGCCTTGCTACAGATCCCGACCTAAAGAAAGCCGTCTCAGTACTGAACGATCAGTCGTTATATGCTTCTATACTACGCGGCGACGGTGTTTATAAAGTCATTGGTAAGCCGGGAAGTGAAGCACATGCAAAAGCTCGCAAGGAGCGTGAGGAGAATAAAGAAGACAATTGATACAATTAGCTATTCCAATAAAAAAGCGGTCATTGACCGCTTTTTTTATAAATGTTAGTTTGATTTATTTTAAGTTATGGAAGACGGCTTGTACGTCATCGTCTTCTTCAAACTTATCTACCAGCTGTAGTATTTCGTCCTGCTGCTCTTCCGTTAACTCAACAGTAGTAGTGGGAATACGTTCAAGAGCTGCCTTCTGAACAGCGATGTTACGGTCTTCCAATGCTTTGGACATCTTGCCAAAATCTTCAAAGACGGTATAGATCAGAATTTCTTCTTCATCCACCTCCAGACTTTCCAGGCCAAAGTCAATCAGTTCCAGTTCCAGCTCATCCGTGCTCAATTTTCCATCGTTAGCGATACGAAATACGCCTTTTCGCTGAAACATGAAATCGAGTGAACCGGTTTTGCCCAATGCGCCGTTTCCGCGATTGAAATGCATACGAATATTAGCTACTGTTCTCACCGGATTATCGGTGGCGGTTTCCACTACGATAGCTACACCATGAGGACCGTATCCTTCGTAAACGATTTCTTCAAAATTTCCTTCGTCTTTAGAGCTGGCACGCTTGATCGCACTTTCAATACGATCCTTGGGCATGTTAAGTCCCTTAGCGTTCTGGATGGCTGTGCGAAGACGAGGATTGTATTCCGGATCTTGGCCACCTGCTTTAACGGCGATAGCAATTTCGCGTCCTACGCGGGTAAACGCCTTCGCCATTCGGTCGTAGCGGGCGAACATCTTGTGCTTACGTTTCTCAAAAATACGTCCCATGCTGATTAAAACTTTGGCTGCGAATTTAGTAAAATACTGATTATCGTAGTTGAGTAGAGGTCTTTGAAATAGCTATTTATCGCATCAAATACATCTTTCCCCAACCTTTTTTGAAGTAAATATCTGCCTCTGAAGAGCGTTTTTCTATTGTTTCACCATTGATTGAAGTGATTACCCGGTAAAGATAAAGTCCATTAGCCAGCTGATCACCGAATTCATCCTTGCCATCCCAGGCGTATTCCGTGATGTTTCTTCCGACATGAATATTGCCTAGCTCTGCTTGTGTGATTTCCCGAACTACCTTGCCTGATACCGTCATGATTTGAATTTTCATGTAGGTGGGAACTTCATTACCGGTAAGTGTAAATACAAAACGGGTGGCTGAGGAAAATGGATTTGGGTAATTCAATACTTCCGTAATGGTTGACCGATTGATGACTTCAAAACTAATCTTGTAATTGTATTTACCG
>JBEGUX010000258.1:0-3467 GCA_041178685.1 Bacteroidota bacterium | reverse complement strand
TTATTTTGGAAAGCTGTATACTTCCGGACAGGCGCAGATACGTATGGAGGCTCCGACCAAATTACCATACTATATCGAATTAGATGCTACATTGAATCAGTACGATTATTTCAGGAGCAGTAATGCATTCTTTGCCGAGCAAAAGCCGGCATATATTTTAAAATCTGATTACAATTTTGGAGTTAATGCAGGCATTCCATCCGGCAACAAGGCGAAAGTTTACGGTAGCGCAGCATATATTCGATTAGCCGACAACTATTATCAGTCGCAAAATTTCCTTCAAGCGGACACAGCTGACAAAACAACATTAAAAGGATATACTGGACAGCTGAGTTATGAGTGGAACACATTAAATAAAAAACAATTTGCCAACGAAGGGGCTTTTCTACAGCTAAGAGGAAGGGTTTCATCTCTTGCAGAAAAGACAATTCCCGGTTCTACAAGTGTAGATCGTTCCATTGAACGTGCAGAACACCTTTGGTTTCAAGCGTCTTTACGTTACGATAATTACTTCCTTAAGTCAAAGCATTTCAAGATTGGTTATGGCATTCACGCTGTAATTTCCAATATGCCATTCCTGAATAACTACACCGTCTCAGTGGTGAACTCACCATCCTATGAACCAATTCTTGAAATGCGTACGCTATTTCTTCCGGAATTTCATGCCCATAGTTTTGCAGGATTTGGTTCCAAAAACGTAATATCTGTTCGATCAAATATTGATGTGCGTTTAGAAGGTTATGTTTTCCAACCCTATCAGGAATTATTAAAAACTGCTGACAACAAAGTCGAGTATGGAAAGCCCTTTGACAGGCGATACTATTTAGCATCAGGAGGCGTGGTGTTTCACAGCCCGATCGGTCCATTAAGTTTGCATCTCAATTATTACGATCAGCGGAAAAATCCGGTATCTGTATTATTCACTGCCGGATTCTTATTGTTCAATCCTAGCGCACTTGACTAATCCTAAACAAGGCATGGAAAATTTAAAACGCATCCGAAAGTTCGAAAACTTCCATATTCTTTTATGGCTGGTAAAAGACTTGTGCTGGGTTACTCTTTCAAAAGCAGCCGGTCTGCTAATGATTGGCCCTACGCTGGCATTAGCCTTGTTTATCACGTGGAAAAACAGAGGAGACCGTGCCGAGCTCATGCACAACCTGGCTATTTGTATGTGGATTTGCGCCAACTCCACCTGGATGATTGGTGAATTTTATTTTGACGACACCACTCGGGAACTTGCCGTAGTGTTTTTCGTTGCAGGACTTTTATCAATGCTCTATTACTACTTCATGGAGTTGTTAAACGGCCGCCTCACCCGAAAAGATTAAAAACAGAAGTCCTTGTTGCACTCACAACTTACCTCTACTTCAAATTTATTCGAAGTGGATAAATCGTTACAACAAGGACTTTGAATTAGCTAATGAATAACTCAAGCCTGTGCAGTCGGCCCGCCAAAATTCATCGGAATACCAATAGATTCAGTCGGCTTAATAACACCGTGCACCTGCTCGTACTTTTGAATATTGTCGGCTAATGCAGCCAATAATCGCTTTGCATGCTGAGGTGTAAGCAGAATGCGTGATTTAACTTTCGCTTTAGGAACTCCCGGTAGCACTTTAACAAAATCGATAACGAACTCTGCATTGCTGTGGGTTATTATGGCAAGGTTGGAATAAATACCATCAGCGATCTCTTCCGTCAGCTCTATGTTCAGCTGATTGGGGTTATTTTGATTTTCATCCATTGTAATTGTCGTTTTAGGTGTAGCAAATATCGAATTTTTAACGGTAAAAAAAGGTCCGGCAGATAAACTGTCGGACCTTAATTACACTAAATTAAACGTAATTAACGTATAACTGCTTCTTCTTCATTCTTGGAAGCCATCAACAGGTCATACTCTTCCTGAGAACCTACGATGAGTTTTTCATACTCACGCAAGCCGGTTCCCGCAGGAATCAGGTGACCAACAATAACGTTTTCCTTAAGTCCGAGAAGTCCGTCAATCTTACCATTAACCGCAGCCTCATTGAGCACCTTAGTAGTCTCCTGGAACGATGCTGCAGAAATCCAGCTCTTCGTATGAAGTGATGCCTGAGTGATACCCTGAAGTACCGGCGAAGATGTTGCAGGAATTGCATCACGAGCTTCGATAGCTTTCAGGTCTTTACGCTTCAAGATGGAGTTCTCTTCACGTAATCTGCGCAGTGTTATAATCTGACCGGCCTTTAATTCGGTGGAATCGCCCGGTTCAAGAACAACAACTTTATCGCGTACTTCTTCGTTCTCTTTCATGAAGTCGATACGATCAACATATTCACGCTCGAGGAATACGGTATCTCCCGGATCTTCGATAATCACCTTACGCATCATCTGACGTACGATAACTTCAAAGTGCTTATCATTAATTTTCACACCCTGCATACGATATACCTCCTGTACTTCATTCACGAGGTATTCCTGAACCTGTGAAGGACCTTTAATAGAAAGAATATCACCAGGACTGATGGAACCATCCGAAAGCGGATGTCCGGCACGAATGAAGTCATTATCCTGTACAAGAATGTGCTTAGCGAGGGAAACAAGATACTTCTTGACTTCACCATCACGAGAAGTGATAATGATTTCACGGTTACCACGCTTAATACCTCCGTAAGAAACTACACCATCGATTTCGCTGACAACTGCAGGATTACTTGGGTTACGTGCTTCGAACAATTCCGTTACGCGTGGCAGACCACCGGTGATATCACCTGAGCGACCAGTTGTACGTGGAATCTTTACAAGGATAGTTCCAGGAGTAATCTTATCACCGGAATTCACCATGATATGGGCTCCAACCGGAATGTTGTAAGACTTGGCAACCTCTTTCTTCTCATTAAGGATACGGATAGCAGGGTTCTTGGTCTTGTCGCGAGTTTCAATAATTACTTTCTCGCGGTAGCCGGTTTGCTCATCGGATTCTTCACGGAATGTAACGCCCTCTTCGATAGCATCAAATTCGATTTTACCACCAAACTCAGAGAGAATTACAGCGTTGTATGGATCCCAGTCACAAATCAACTCACCTTTTTCAACGGTCTTCTTGTCTTTAACATACAATTTGGAACCGTAAGGAATGTTTGCTGTCGCAAGAATTGTACCTGTATTATCATCAATAATACGTGCCTCACCGGAACGACCAATGACAACTTCTTGGCTCTTACCGCCATCTTTCGAAGAAACAGTCTTGATATCTTCCAGCTCTAAGCGACCGGAGAATTTAGCACGAACTTCGGAATCGGATGCTCCTTTCTGAGCAACACCACCCACGTGGAACGTACGAAGTGTAAGCTGTGTACCCGGCTCACCGATAGACTGCGCCGCGATAACACCAACTGCTTCACCTTTTTGTACCATACGACCGGTAGCGAGGTTTCTGCCATAACACTTAGCACAAACACCACGATCCGATTCACATGTCAATA
>JBEGUX010000257.1:0-5856 GCA_041178685.1 Bacteroidota bacterium | reverse complement strand
ACAAGGGCAAAAATGATGGATGCAACCAATACCAGCGTGGTCTGGTTGGTCAGGTTTGCACCTGTAGGCCAGGTAACCTTCGTGAACATCTCCGATAGGAGAGGTTGATAAAATCAATCACTTTTTTCATGTGCTTCTGACTTGCACGGGAGGTAGGACTCGAACCCACAGCCAACGGTTTTGGAGACCGCTACTCTACCAATTGAGCTACACCCGTGTATGGCACGAAGACAGCGAACAGTGGAGACCACTGTACGCTGTCTGACGCGACCTATTACTGAATCAATTAGTTGATAATTTCAACTACCTGTCCTGCACCTACGGTACGGCCACCTTCGCGGATAGCGAAACGAAGACCTTTGTCCATAGCTACCGGCTGGATCAGCTTCACGGTGATGGTTACGTTATCACCAGGCATTACCATTTCGCGACCTTCAGGAAGAGTGATCTCACCTGTTACGTCGGTTGTACGCAGATAGAACTGAGGACGGTATTTGTTTTGGAATGGCGTGTGACGGCCACCTTCTTCTTTCTTCAATACGTAGATTTCAGCTTTGAAATCAGTATGAGGCTTGATAGAGCCAGGCTTCGCGATAACCATTCCACGACGGATGTTATCTTTTTCGATACCACGAAGGAGAAGACCAACGTTGTCACCCGCTTCACCGCGATCAAGGATCTTACGGAACATCTCAACACCGGTAACGGTAGACTTCATGCTCTGCTCTTGCATACCGATGATTTCAACGTCCTCACCGGAGTTGATAACACCGCGCTCGATACGACCAGTAGCAACCGTTCCACGACCTGTGATAGAGAACACGTCCTCTACAGGCATCAAGAAAGGCTTATCTACGTCACGTGGAGGAACTGGGATATAAGTATCAACAGCATCCATCAATTCCATGATCTTGTCAACCCATTTAGCATCGTTATTCAAACCACCCAACGCAGAACCGCGGATGATTGGAGTAGCGTTACCATCGAACTCATAGAAAGAAAGGAGGTCGCGAACTTCCATCTCAACGAGGTCAAGAAGTTCAACATCGTCCACCATATCCACTTTGTTCAAGAATACAACGATCTTAGGTACACCTACCTGACGTGCAAGCAGGATGTGCTCGCGAGTCTGAGGCATTGGACCGTCAGTTGCAGCAACAACAAGGATAGCTCCGTCCATCTGAGCAGCACCGGTTACCATGTTCTTTACATAGTCGGCGTGTCCAGGACAGTCAACGTGAGCGTAGTGACGATTAGCTGTTTGATATTCAACGTGCGCAGTGTTAATGGTGATACCGCGCTCTTTTTCTTCAGGAGCGTTGTCGATTGAATCGAATGAACGCTTCTCAGAAAGACCTTTTTCAGCCAACACCGTGGTGATTGCTGCGGTCAAAGTGGTTTTACCGTGGTCAACGTGACCGATCGTACCAATGTTTACGTGGGGTTTAGTCCGTTCAAATTTCTCTTTTGCCATTTTCAGTAGAAGTTATAGGTTATTAATTATGTTTATTATTAGGTATTAGGTACGTAAGAATCTCGAACACGGGTGGAAGCTTCCGTGCTCGAGGCAAACTTGAGCCAATGACCAGGATCGAACTGGTGACCTCATCCTTACCATGGATGTGCTCTACCAACTGAGCTACATTGGCTTGGTAATCTATTTACTGGCATTACTTAAGCCGGAGACGACCTGATAACGCCGAATCTATTGGAGCGGAAGACGGGGCTCGAACCCGCCACCCTCAGCTTGGAAGGCTGATGCTCTACCAAATGAGCTACTTCCGCCTTTACGGAGAAGATAACCCCTACAATTTGGGGCGGTGAAGATCGGAAAAAAAGACCGAAATCACAACCTTTTGAAGAAGAAACCTTTTCCAACATTAAGTGGTGGGGAGAGGAGGATTCGAACCTCCGAAGTCGTAAGACAGCAGATTTACAGTCTGCCCCATTTGGCCACTCTGGTATCTCCCCGACTAATTAATGCCAGTAAACTATATCGCGAGCCGATGGAGGGATTCGAACCCCCGACCTACTGATTACAAATCAGTAGCTCTGACCAACTGAGCTACATCGGCGAAATTGCGCGAAAATCAAAGAACGCACTACCCCTCCAAAAAGGGATTGCAAATGTAGAAAATCCAATTATTATTTCAAATTTTCCAATAAATTATTTTAATAACGCATTGTTAAAAAAAAGAGCCGGTAAATACCGACTCCTTTTTCCATAGACGAGTACCCCTGTACCGGGTTTAGTCAATAACTTTGGCCAACGGATAACGTTTTTTCCACATTTTAAAGGCCGACATACTGTGCACTACCATGATGGTCTTATGGTCAAGTTGAACCTTTATCCTTGGGACCGCGGCAACTGCCGCCACCTTGGCGGTCTTACCTTTGGTTGATTTTGATCTGATCATTGTTTCGGTGCAGCCACCGGCTGCGTTTGAAGTGTAATTACTAGTTAAATAACAATCTTGAAACGGTTTAGTTACAAGTATACTACTTCATCTGAAAACGGAATATGATAAACATCATTTTACAGCAAGTAATATGCTGCCAATGTAACGGATCGAATCCATACTTATTCGTTAAATAATATTAAAGTTTAAAAAAAGGCGGTAAATGTTTCTAAAATGGTTGTAAAGGAGTCTTTTAAAAAGACAGCCGACAAAATATTTAAATTACTGGAAAATAACTACTTATGACTTACAGGTAGCTGGAAGTAAGTATATATTGTTGATAAACAACTATTTAACTACCAATTCGAGCAGCTAACTCTACCAACCGGTTGGAATACCCGATTTCATTGTCGTACCAACCCACTACTTTAACCATCGAGCCCAACACCGTGGTGAGTTGGGCATCAAAAAGGCAAGAATTCGGGTTTCCCACCACATCAATACTTACAATAGGATCTTCCGTATACGATAAAATCCCCTTTAAGTGGGTTTCAGAGGCTTTTTTAAAGGCCAAATTGATGGTTTCCACATTCATTGGATGCTTTAAAATGCAGGTAATATCCGTCAAAGAACCGTCTGGGGCAGGTACTCTGACTCCGGCCCCTCCCAATTTACCCTTTAAATGGGGTAAAACATCACCCAGTGCCTTTGCCGCTCCGGTAGTCGTTGGAATAATGGAAACTGCGGCTGCCCTGGCTCTTCGCAAATCCTTATGCGGCGCATCGTGAAGCAACTGATCACCTGTGTATGAATGGATCGTCGTTACAAATGCAGACTCCACACCCCAATTTTCATCCAATACCTTTAGCATCGGCGCAGCATTATTCGTGGTGCATGAAGCATTGGACAGCACAACATCCTCCGATGTAATAATCGAATCGTTCACTCCTAATACAACCGTCTTAATGGCTTCTCCCCCTTTTGCAGGAGCTGACAGGATAACTCTATGAGCACCGGCCTGAATATGCTGTTCCGCTCCGGCCTTGTCGGTAAACTTACCGGTACATTCCAAAACAACATCTACACCGAGCTCTTTCCATGGAAGCACGGAAGGAACTTTCTCTTTGAAAACCCGAACAACATTTCCATTTATTATCAACTGATTTTCTGTTGAAGTAACTGTTCCAGAAAATCTGCGGTGTACCGAATCGTACTTGAAAAGATGAGCCAGCGTCGCTGTGTCTGCCAGATCATTGATGGCCACTAGTTCTATATCACCGCGCTCTGCAATAACACGCGTTGTCATGCGACCTATACGACCAAAACCATTTATTGCAACACGAATTTTCTTTGCCATTTATAACGGGAAGATTTAAGAATTGAACGCAGCAAATCAGATATGCTTTTCCGCGTGATAACTGGAACGAACCAGCGGACCGCTTTCGACATACCGGAATCCCATAATGAGTCCTTCGCGTTTGAATTCGGCGAAAAGATCCGGATGAATGAATTCAGCTACAGGCAAATGTTCTCTGGTGGGTTGCAAATATTGACCTAGTGTGAGAATAGAAACTCCGGAGTTACGCAGATCTTGCATCGATTCTAGTGTTTCTTCTTTCGTCTCTCCTAAACCAAGCATGATACCCGATTTAGCATTAACGCCGGCATCAGCGACTCTTTTTAATACTTCCAGACTTCGATCGTATTTAGCTTGCACCCTCACCTGCTTGGTGAGTCGTCTTACAGTTTCCAAATTATGCGAAATCACTTCCGGCCGCACATTGATTACTTGCTCTAAGTTCTCCCATTGTCCCTGGAAATCGGGAATCAATGTTTCCAGCGTAGTGCCGGGAGAAATCTCACGAATCTTTTGAATCGTCTCCACCCATATTCCAGCTCCACCATCTTTCAAATCATCGCGGTCGACTGACGTAATAACACAGTGCTTCACACCCATCAACTTCACAGACTTGGCCACGCGCAGCGGTTCGAACGGATCGACAGCTTCCGGGCGACCGGTAGCAACAGAGCAAAAACCACACGAGCGCGTACAAATATTTCCTAGAATCATAAAGGTAGCCGTACCGGCTCCCCAACATTCGCCCATATTTGGACAGTTTCCGCTCTGACAAATAGTGTGGAGCTTATGTTCGGAGACAATTTCACGCACTTTACGGTACTCCTCACCTATAGGCAGTTTCACCTTCAACCATTCCGGTTTGGAAGGCTTCTGTTGCAGCATCGACTCGTTATTACTACTCATTACTACTCTTGAAATTAAATTAACTATTAAACAGAATTAAACGAGAAGTGTTCATCACCACTTTCCTCCCCAAAATAATGCGATATAGAAATTGATGAAGATTGGTTGAGGATCAATTTCAGCCATTATTGGTATTGCTTTAGGGAAATAATCCAACACCACTCCGGTTTCGAGCGAAGTTATCTTTTGCTGAATACCGGAGTATTCGAACGAAAGTGAAAATTTACCGTAGGCACCCGGATACACCCGCAACTCTCCAAACCCTTTGAAGTAAGGTCCCGGGCCGTAAATATTTTCTACGCTCTGTTGAACGGGATCATTAGGATCATACTTTCTGGTCTCAATGATTTTAAACTGAGAAAGCGTATCAAAAGGATCATCGACCAAAACATCCAGGTAAACCGGTTTAGTAATTCCAAGTAAAGCTCCGCCATAAAAATTATAGCGCACCTCTACACCGCTGCGCTCACCCTTGGAGAACAAAACATTTTGAAGTCCATATCCGCCGCGTAACAAATAGACATAGTTGAGCTTACCAAAGAAAAATGGACGAGAATCAGGATAATACGGATTCGGTTGTTTATACTGTTTGGGATGACGCATCGAAACGAGGTCAGCTTCAAACATGTTTTTCTTGTATCCGGTCTTGTGCCATCCGCGACGGAAACCGATTCCCAAACCATTTCCATGCACCTGAACTCCACCGGAGGCTTCATTCCTGAAAAGAATCGTAACATCACTTCGGTCGTACCGCAATGAGTCCTGCGCAGCAACCCATCCTCCGGGAATTGCAACCGACAGTACTACCGCCAACCAAAGCCATTTAATCATACGAACAAAATTAGTGAATAACTGCCATATCCGAACGTTCATAATAACGGTTACCTTTGACACTATGGAAACTATTCACACACGTTACCTTGGAGAACTAAGAACAGAGGCCACCCATTTGCAATCGGGAACTGTAATACTGACCGATGCGCCAACCGATAATCAGGGAAAAGGAGAAGCATTCTCTCCAACCGACCTCCTGGCAGCTTCACTAGGCAGTTGCTTGATGACGATAATGGGAATTGCAGGTCGTACACACGGCATTGATCTCGAGGGAACACAATTAAAAATCACGAAGATTATGGCAACTCAGCCAAGACGCGTGGCCGAAGTGAAAATAACCGTAGAATTTCCAACTTCTCG
>JBEGUX010000256.1:0-5671 GCA_041178685.1 Bacteroidota bacterium | reverse complement strand
AACGACTCTACCATTCCAAGATCGGTGACCGCGCAGCCGATTGTTCGAATATATTACTCTGCAATTACAGACACGGCTATTTGTATCAGCTCCATTCAGGGAATCATGAACGAACGCGGCGAGGGAACTACCGCATTACTTACCGACAATTGCCGCTCGGTAAACACTACTGCAGTTGGATCCATCAGTAACTCTGCTGAACTCATTGTGATGCCGAATCCTACCTCCACTGCTGCTTATTTGCATGTGAAGGACGGTTCAGCCAATATTAGCCATCTTATCATCACTGACCTCTCCGGTAAGGAATATAAAGTTTCCGCCCAACCGATTCGTAACGATTGGTTTGTACTCGACTTACAGTCGCTTCCTTCCGGCATTTACATGATCCGCGTATTGAACAATGGTGTTCATGGAGTGATTCGCGTTGTGAAGATATAGACTTGGAACAAGTTCAAGGTTCAAGGTTCAAGGTTCAAGGTTTAAGGTTTAAGGTTTAAGGTTTAAGGTTTAAAGTTTAAAGTTCAAGAGGATTCAAGATTTAAAATTCAAGTCTGCCGACCGCCGACTTCGGACTGCCGACCTACGACTGCCGACCGCTGACTGAATTCCTCTTTCCGGATAAGTAAAAAAGCAGCAGCGCAAATGCTGCACCTGAAGTATCGCATAGCATATCTTTCTGTGCATCCCATACATCGCCCTGGCTGCCAAGATAATTTGCTCCTGCTTCGGGGTCGCTGGAACTTGCATACGCCCATTCGATCCACTCGTATGAAACGGCTGCTGTGGCAATAATAAAAAGCGGATACGAGTAGAGTATAAATCGATTAGCCACCAATTTTTTTCGACTCATCCATTCGGCAATTGGAAATGCATAAAATCCAACGGTGAAATGCGCGAATCGGTCGTAGTTGTTACGATGAAAACCAAAAAGCTGCGTAACATAATCAAAGGGAACTTTTTCGAATGTAAAGTGTCCACCAATGGTATGCATATATAACAGTACACTCATTAGCACGTAAGCCAAGTTGGAAAAGCGTACGTTCCGGAAATACATAAGTATAATTACAGCTAAAATTACCCATACTGTGATGTTCTCTGCCCACCAAGTGGGCCGGTCTGTTGGATTAAACGATAGTACGGCAAAGAGCACTAAATAGATTACCAGCAGCAGTAACGGCATTTTTGTAGACGAAGGCATAAAAGTTAATTTTCCGGCCAACATATTAAATAGCTTGGTGAAAGCACCTGATTTTCGTCACCAATGTCATGTTCCGTTTAAAGGCGCAATTCTGCAACAGCAGATATCATTGCATTGCCCACGATAAAAGACACATTTATTGGATTTTTTTTCGTTTTTGGTTATATTTAATGGTTGTACCGGAACCAAAATCAGCAAGCAATTTCCGGATTACTTACTGAAAAGAATGTTTGGATTTACACAACATATCGTCCGGAATCTTATTAGCATACTGTCGCTTTTATTATTTTTTCAAGTGGCTAATGCGGCACCAATTGCATCCTTCACCGTAAGCTCAACCATCGTTTGTAGTGGTCAACCGATTACCGTTACTTCCACTTCAACAGGAACAATAACTTCGTACAACTGGAACTTTGGATCTGGTGCGGCCCCTGCAACAGCCAATTCCATTGGACCTCATACGATCAGCTATACTTCGCCGGGCCTGAAGACCATATCACTTACAGTATCCGGACCCGACGGGAGCTCGACAGAAATTCTCACGGATATTATTCAGGTCAACGCCATACCTGCTGCACCGGGAAATATTACTGGTCCGGAAAGTGTTTGCAGTGGGGCTACCGTTGTTACTTACACTGTCAGTCCGGTTCAATATGCAAACACTTACAATTGGACTTTACCTAACGGCAGTGTAGTTACCTCTGGTGCGGGGACTAATCAAATTCAAATTTCATTTGGAAGTGCTGCTGGCAACATTTGCGTGAACGCACAAAACAGTTGTGGCACAGGAAATAATACGTGCAAAGCCATCAATGTTGGTAAAGAGCGAATCAAGCTCGTCAGCTATAATCTTTTAAATTATCCTGACCTGAATAGAGTTACAGCAGACACCACCGAGCGAAATCCTTTTTTCAGAACAATTATCGCCGGAATGGAACCTGATATTCTGGTAACACAAGAAACACAGTCGCAGGCCGGCGTAAGCGGATTTCTCAGTAATGTGATGAACCGAGTTTCATCCGGCTACAGTGCCGGTACTTTTATCGATGGATTTGACACAGATAATGCTATCTTTTATAAGAACTCCAAATTCACTTTTATCAGTAATACACGAATCAGAACAACGCTTCGCGATATCAATGAATTCAAACTGGTTCATTTGCTTTCAGGAGATACCCTTCGAATTTATTCCGTCCATTTAAAAGCAAGTAATACTACTTCTGACGAAGCACAGCGATCACAAGAAGTAGACACACTTCGTAAATACACTAACCTGTTGCCTTCAGGAAGTAATTTCATTGTTTGTGGTGATTTTAATATTTACCGTTCATCAGAAGCAGCTTATCAAAAGCTATTGCAAATCATTTCAGGTACAGAAGGCCATGTAATTGATCCAATTCCAATCAGTGGCACCTGGAACTCAAGCGTTTTTGCCCCATATCACACGCAATCTCCACGACTACGTTCATTTGGCGGTGGTGCCACGGGCGGATTGAATGATCGCTTTGACATGGTGCTTTACTCCAATGCTATCAGTCAACCCGGAGGTATCAGCTATGTGACCGGATCAACAATTGCTTTTGGAAACGATGGCAATCATTATAACGACTCGATTAATCAATCTCCGAACACCGCGGTTTCTCAAGCCATGGCTGACGCACTGCATTACGCCGCAGACCATCTTCCGGTGAGTATACTACTTGATTTTGAAAACACATCTTGTCCTTTCGCAGACGTTGGCGCAACAGCTATTGTCGAACCAAGTCCCATAACATGCACAAACCAAGCACAAGCCGTCGTTGTAAAAATTAAAAATTTTGGTGGCAACACCCTGAACTTTAGCTATAATAACCTTACCGTAAATTTAATAGCTACTGCACCCAATGGATCAATGCAATCCCTCAGCCAGATATTGACATCCGGTACATTAGGTGGTGGACAAGAAACCGATGTAATTTTTAACACTCCGCTCGCATTGATCGACACCGGGGACTATTTGCTAAAATCTTTCACTGTATTACCGGGCGACACGATACCAACTAATGACACTACCAACACATTTGTAACAAACGTTTATAAAAACGCCGATGCGTTAATTACAACCAGCGGCAACACGACGTTTTGTGCAGGCGGAAGCGTACTCCTTAGCGCAGTGTTCGACTCATCAACTACCTATCAGTGGCAAAATAATTCTGTTGATATTATCGGTGCTACAACTTCCGACTATCTGGCTGACAGTAGTGGATCGTATCAACTTGTACTACAGAAAACAAATACAATATCCACGACCTATCCGTCTGCAATATTTAGGAATACTACTACCTACAGTATTCCTAATAATAGCTGTACAGGTGCATCGAGCACGATCAATGTGACCGGATATAACGGACTAGTCTCATCGTCTAACATCAGTATAAAAGTTAATATTACCCACACAGCAGTTGGCGATTTAGTGCTCTACCTGGAATCACCCAACGGTCAGCGATTAGGATTGAGCAACCGGACAGGGAATACAGGAAACACCGGCGACAACTTTACCAACACCATTTTCAGTGACAATGGTACCGTTTCCATACCAAGTACCGGAGCACCATATTCAGGAACTTATAAGCCGTGGCCTTCCATATTTTCATCTTGTGTATCCTCAACAATAACTTCGTTTGGTGCGATTGGCAATGGAATTATAAACCCCAATGGTAGCTGGAAATTACTTGCTTACGATCGAGCAAGCGGAAATTCCGGATCCATCGTTAATTGGGAAATTACTTTCCCCGCTTACTCGGCGACTACAGTTTTAACTTGTTCTCCACTACTAACTAATCCGGTAAACGTAACTTCGGTTACGCCACCTCAAATTTCACTCTCGCCAGCAAATGGTTCAATATGCACCGGTGGCAGTGTGCAATTGACCGCTACTGGAGCAGCTACTTATTCCTGGAATCCTACCAACGGACTCAACACTTCTACAGGAGCAACCGTTACAGCAACACCTGCAGTTGCAACACAATATACGGTTACCGGAACAGATGCTAACGGATGTACTGGAACGGCTACGGTAAGTTTATCACTAAATACACCACCTGTTGTAACCTTTTCTTCATTGAATACTGTTTGTGTTAATAGTGCGCCATTTGCTCTTAATGGAGTGTCACCGGTGGGTGGTACTTACTCTGGACCTGGTGTTGCTTCGGGAAATTTTAATCCTCAAATCGCTGGTGTAGGCAATCACATTATCACGTATAGCTTTACGGATGCGAATGGTTGTACCAGTACAGCCACATCCACAATTACTGTACGTAGCCTCCCACCGGCAACAACTTCGCCTTCCGGAGCCATCGCTATTTGTCAAGGTAGCACCTTGACTATTACTACCAATCCAGGCTTTACTTACCTATGGTCTAATGGCAGTACGAATCAAAGCATTGATGTAAATAGCGCAGGTTCCTATAACGTAACACTGACTGACAATACGGGTTGCTCTGCCGTTTCTCCATCCGTAAACGTAAGCTTGAGTTCGTTTCAGGCAAGTGGCGAATTATTTACAGAGACAATAGGAACTGTAAGTACTACTACAAGTATTTCTAGCCATGAGAATGCCAACGGATTTGACAACGACCAATTTACCATGAGTGGGACCGCAGATATCCGCGCTACTACAGCATCCAATGGTTATACGGGTGCATCAGGAGGAGCAAATGTTTTTTTTACAACAATTGCAGGGAGGAATTTCATTATTTCAGGAATCAATACAACAGGACTAAACAATCTGCAATTGTCTTTTGGTATTTATAAAAATACCAATGCAGCAACAGGAAGTGACTTTCAAGTACAAGTCAGTTCAGATGGTATCAATTTTACACCACTCAATTATTCCGCATTGCCCACCGGAACCGGTACAGCGGTGTGGCATTATAGGACAATTTCAACTGGAATACCTACTACCAGTAATTTATCCATTCAGTTTATACAAAACTCTACCACCAATCAATACAGGATTGATGATATCAAACTCACTTACGCCATAACATCTCCTTCTATTTCGAGCATTGGCAGCACTTCAGTTTGTCAAGGAGGATCTGTAACACTAACCGCTAGTCCATCTGCATCCTATTTATGGAACGATGGTGCAACCACCCAAAGCATCATTGCGACCACCAGCGGCACTCGATTTTGTACGGTTACCGGAAGTAATGGATGTGTGGCAACCACAAACTCAATTGCAGTAAATGTAAATCCTTCGCTTTTTATTATCTCAGGAGGCGGCACAATATGCGCCGGCGACAGTGGATTACCTATTGGTATCACAGGAAGTGAAAGTGGCGTCAGCTATCAGCTACAGCGCGACGGAAGTTTTATTGGCAGTCAACTTGCCGGTACCGGTTCAGCTTTGCAATTTGGCTTACAATCTTTAGCAGGAAACTATACTGTGTTTGCTACACATAGTCCAAGTGGATGTACAGCTACTATGACAGG
>JBEGUX010000255.1:0-10586 GCA_041178685.1 Bacteroidota bacterium | reverse complement strand
AATTAAATAACTATAATTATCATGGAAAATATTCCTGGCATTATCCGTCAAGTTCCGCTGAACTACTACGTACTGCTCAGCACGCTGCTTTTTTGTATTGGCGTGATTGGCGTGCTTTCTCGTCGTAACGCCATCATTATTTTAATGTGCGTGGAGCTGATGCTGAATGCCGTCAATCTTTTGCTTGCCGCTTTCTCTTCCTACTATTCCGATCCGGCCGGACAAGTATTTGTTTTCTTCATCATGGCGGTGGCGGCGGCTGAAGTTGCTGTAGGTCTTGCCATTCTAACCATGATATACCGGAATACAGGAACAGTTGACATCAACTTTCTAAATAAGCTAAAAGGATAACGGAGAATCATATCAAACTAAAAGCCGCCCGAAAGGACGGCTTTTTTTTATACGTGATATGCTGAATAAAACTATTCTTCAGCAGTCATTTTACTTCGCAAATAAAGCAACTAGCAAAACAGGGATCAGTGGAATGAACGTTAGACCGAACAACCACCAATAGGAGGAGCGATGAGCAAAATTCAATGTCCATCCCATCACAGGATTTCGTTTGGGCAACCATACTCTTGGATCTTCCTTGTTGACATAGAAAACTCCCCACTTCCAATTGGCATCATCAGAATGCCATTTGTTTAACGATTCTTTGTCGGGCTTTGTCATAGCTGCAGCTGGATATTTTCAATCTAATAAATCAACTACTATTGATACGAAGGTGCGAATTTTATTGAATTAAGAAAACTCAATGGTACTTCGTAATCTGTTCTTTACAGTAGTTCAGGTAATCCACCAATTTATCTACAGCCTCCTGAGCGCCGCTATCGTCTTTTTCTTTGGCAATTTTTTCTACTGCCCGCGACTTTTCGATGCCGCTTAAGAATGGAAAATTCGCTAATACTCCGGCCGTGTAATGTGCTTTCTTCTCTAATTCAGCCCACGATTTATCGCGTAAATGGCGTGTAAGATCATTGATTAACTCCTCAGAGTTTTGTGAAAACATATCAACTAGTGTCTTGGTGAACTTTGCACCTTCTTTTTGTTCAATGTGCTTAAGGGTAGTTAAAATTTCATCAGCGTCCGCTAATTTAAATCGCGTATTTCTGCTGGCCGGCAATTTCACACCACTATAATTTCCATACTTGGCTAGTGTACGTACCATTTCGGATTCATTATAGGGTTTGGTGATGTATTCATTCATGCCATTGGCGAGGCAACGTTCCTTTTCACTCTCTAATGCATGGGCAGAACAAGCCACAATAGGCACGTCCAGTTTCATTTCATTGCGGATGTAATACGTAGTTTCGTTCCCGTCCATCTCCGGCATCTGAATATCCATAAGTATCACATCAAAACTATTATTCTTTAGAATGTCCAATGCAATCTTTCCATTAGCGGCAGTAGTCACTTTAGCACCGTTTCTTGATAAATAAGTTTGTGCAAGAAATTGGTTGTGCTCGTTGTCTTCTACCAGCAACAGATTCATGCCATCAAGTAACGAGCGTAGATCGGCCGGTGTGTCGTTGACGATCTCGGTAATTGTACCGGAAGAGGCAATCGAAAATGGAATTTCAACCGTGAACTCAGAGCCTTTACCTTGGGTGCTACTTACATTGACTTTTCCTTGGTGTAACTCCACAAGAGATTTTACAATATTTAATCCAAGTCCAGTTCCGCCATATAAACGAGTAGTAGAAGATTCGGCCTGCGTAAAACGTTCGAAGATGGTGTTTAACTTTTCAGGTGCAATGCCAATACCGGTATCGGACACTGTAAAACGAACAATTACTTGCTCAATGGATTTTTTAATCTCCACTACTTTCAATTCAACAAATCCCTCGGAGGTGAATTTGATCGCATTATTAATTAAATTAATAAGGATTTGTGAGAGGCGAGTTTCGTCACCGACCAAAAACTGAGGAATGTCCTGGTCAAAAGCGAGCATGAGTTTCACGCCTTTTTGTTTAGCGCGTGATGAGTTCAACTGCACCACCTGGCGAACAATTTTTTCAATATTGAGTGGCTTTTTCTCCAGATAGAGCATGCCGCTTTCCAATTTTGAAATATCCAGAATGTCGTTGATGATTACATTTAAATTCCGTGACGCAATGCCAATTGTTTCAACGTAGCGCTTTTGCTCTTCGTCTAATCTTGTATTATTCATTAAGTCATTAAAGCCGATGATAGCATTTAATGGAGTACGAATTTCGTGACTCATATTAGCAAGGAATGCATCTTTCTGACGTTGCTCTTCTTCAATCAATACGTTTCGTGTCTGCATCTGCATCGCTAAAATCATAACAGCGCAATTACTGGTGAAGGGTTGAAGCATGCTCACATCACTATCATCATATCCGTTTGCTTTATTTCCTAAGCCAATCATACCAATTAGGTCACCATTGCTGTCCTTGATGGGAACTCCCAGATAATGATTCAGTGGCGGATGTCCTTTGGGGAGTCCTCCGCGACGAGGATCGTTCGTAGGGTCATTGGCAATAACCACCTCTCCTGTTCGTAAGGTATGTCCAAATAAAGTCTTCAAATTTGTAAACTCCATGCCTTCAGCAGCATACTTTTCGTACAAATTCCTCGTTTCATCGTTCCAGGCAATATTGGTAATTGCATACGATTTAAGGTACGGTTGATTATCCCGATACAATACTTCACCAATAAAACCATACTCACTGTTGGTAACCTCAAGTATATATTCTAACATGCGGTTAAATACCGCTCGCTTGTTGTCAATGCTGCGAATGAAATCCTCGTTGAGTCGCATCAAATTACGTAACACTTCCTGCGACTGACGAACCCAATGATGATTCATGCGTAATTCCAGTAAGTGCAAAACAGAATGAGTCAGCGCATGCAACGCATCAGTTTGTTGCCGGTTAAGTTCACGCGCTTCCGTATCGATTACACAAAGTGTACCGATATTGAACCCCTCCGCTGTTTTGATAGGAACGCCGGCATAAAAGCGTATATAGGGCTCTCCTGTTACTAAGGGATTATCCTTAAATCTCTCGTCATTTTGCGCATCCTTGACAATGAAGATATCATCGGACTGAATAGCGTGTGTGCAAAAAGAGATATCTCGCGGAGTTTCATTAATATCAAGACCTACTTTTGACTTGAACCACTGTCTTTTTTCATCCACCAAGGTAATTAATGCCACGGGCGTATTACATATTTGAGCGGCCAATTGTACGATTTCATCAAAAGCTGGTTCTGGTGGAGTGTCAAGTACGTTGTACTTCTTTAAGGCAGCCAACCGTTCTGCTTCGTTCTCCGAAATGTGTAAGTTACACATCAGCGAAGACTTGATAAAGTCTTGAGCACCATTTAGATGTCCTGACTCTTTAGGCTGGAAAGCTGATTTGTGGTGAGGAAAGGGGCATTTCATAAGTAACGAGATTTAATACAAATATATGAATGTTCTCCACTATTACCTATTTAGGGCTGCCTTGGTTTCATGATTTTCATTAGGTTTAATAAGTAAAAATGTCATCGGGCTTCTTTTCACTATTTTTACAGCTTTAACGCCAGATATGACCGAACAAGAGCAGCTTTCCGTTTTCGATATGTTTAAAATAGGGGTTGGTCCTTCCAGTTCCCATACCCTTGGGCCCTGGCGGGCGGCACATTTGTTTCTTGAAAAACTTGAAAAAAGCGGTTTGGAAAATGTTCGATCCGTTCAAATTACCCTTTTTGGGTCCCTCGCCAAAACCGGACGTGGTCACGGCACCGACATCGCCTTGCAATTGGGACTTTGCGGATACGATCCGGTGACGTTTGATGTGAACAGCATTCATCCAACCATTTCCGGAATTCAGCAGAAACAGAACTTAAACTTGGGAGGCAAATATCCAATCGCTTTTAATCCGGCAACCGATCTTATTTTTAACATTTCCGAAAGTTTGCCTTTTCATCCGAACGCACTTACTGCCTCTGCAGTTGTTAAAGATGGCAGCAGTATCGAACAGACCTACTATTCGGTGGGCGGCGGATTTGTTGTACAAGAGAACGAGCAACAAGACGAACGCATAGAAAAACCACGTTTTGAATTTCCTGCAGAAAATGCAGCACAACTCTTGGCGCATTGTGACACGCAACAGTTTTCCATTTCCGAAGTTGTTTGGCGAAACGAATTATGCTGGAGCAATGATGCGTCGCTTCGTAAAGGCGTGCTGAACATATGGCAAGTGATGATGGAATGTATTTACCGTGGTTGTCATGCCAAAGGTGAATTGCCGGGAGGACTGCGTGTTACGCGTCGTGCTGAAGCAATGAATATTAAGTTGACGGGCGATCAACGTTACGGCAACTTTGAAGAATGGACGGACGTGATTCGCAGCGGCGGTGATCATTTTAAATACACACTTGATTGGGTGAGTTGCTTCGCACTTGCCGTGAATGAAGAAAATGCATCGTTCGGCCGAGTAGTTACGGCACCTACCAACGGCGCAGCCGGTGTGATTCCTGCAGTGTTGTTGTATTACATACTCTTCTGCGGAACACCTCCGCACCGTGCTAAATCAGCCAAAGATGCTGAAGAGCAAATCATCCGTTTCCTATTAACTGCCTCCGAAATCGGTAGCATTTTCAAAAAAGGAGCCACCATCTCCGCGGCTATGGGCGGTTGTCAGGCAGAGATTGGTGTATCGTCAGCTATGGCTGCCGGCGCATTGACAGAGTTACTCGGCGGATCTCCACGTCAGGCTTTAATGGCGGCAGAAATCGCCATGGAACATCACCTCGGACTTACCTGCGATCCGATCAAAGGACTCGTACAAATTCCGTGTATCGAACGCAATACGATGGGCGCTGTGAAAGCCATCACAGCGGCTCAGCTGGCACTCAACAGTGATCCAACAAAAGCACGCGTATCGTTGGACGACGTAGTAAAAACAATGTGGGAAACAGCATTAGACATGAATCACAAATTCAAGGAAACCGCCGAAGGCGGACTTGCTACAGCTGTACCGATTTCACTTTCGGAGTGCTAATTGCTCTGCAGAATTACTCGACAATTATTTTTTCGATGCGCACTTTTTCGTCTTCACGAATCAGACACGCGTAAATCCCTTTAGCAAGTTGTCCGCATGATAAACTTCCGGACGAGGAAATAATTTTTTCCCTGTGAACAAGTTGTCCTGTGAGTGTATAAAGTTCAACGGTGGCACCGGGAGCAATTTCACGCCACTGTAAACGATCACTAACCGGATTAGGAAAGAGTGGGACTCCAGCTTTAATTAGTTGTGCAATTCCAGTCGTTGACGTATTTACAAATCCTTGTCCATCGGTACGCACCAAATAAACATTGGAATAAAAGTTAACAGAATCGACATACTCGCCAGCGAAAATAAATCCGCCATCCGATAATGCAACGGGCCACCAGAATCTGTTGCCGCCATTCGGTGCGCCGCCAAAATCACGCGTCCACATCACATTGCCACTTGTATCCAAACGATAGACAATGGCACGTAATGAAGTACCGACCAACTTTTGTCCGCACAGCAAGTAGCCGGAATCTGCTACCGCAGTAAATCCATAAGGCTCATCTGATTGGTCAATACTTAAAGGACGTTGTGTAATCGTCCGCGTCCAAAGTGTATCAAACTGATCGTTCAAGCGCAGCAGCCATATATCGAAACGGTTGAGAATGTAACCGGTTTTTGCCGACAACATATAGCCGCCCTGTGGAAGACGTTCCAGCGTCTGCGCAATCTCACCGGTAGAGGCAAGATTAAAGAAATAGTCATTGATATAATTCAGCGCCGTATCGAGTTCTACAAGGTCAGCGCCAAAGGTGGTTTGTAAACGTGAGCCCACCAGCATATAATGACCGTTGTGAATTTCTTTTACAGACTGCGCATAAGAATTGCCTGCTGAGCCAAGAGAAAATGTATGAAGCAATACTCCGGTCGAAGAGAATTTACGAATAGTACCACGGGCATAACCGCCCAGACTTATCCAACCACAACCGAGAATAGAACCGTCAGAAGTTTCGATCGCATCGTACATGCGATCGTTACCGATATTGTTCACGATGCGTGTCCAAAGTGTATCACCGTTGGCATCAAAGCGGAAAATCCACCAGTCGGAATTTGTTCCCGGCTGACTGCTGAACGAATACGTAGTTGCAGACATAATAAAGCCACCGTCTGCTGTTGGTTTGATAGTTTCAGCGAAATCACTGGAAAGTCCGCCCCATGTTTTAGTCCAGACTAAGTTGCCTAATGAATCTGTTTTCATCAACAGAATATCATATCGACCGGTGGCATCAACGCCGCGACCTGAAATTAAAAAACCTCCGTCAGCAGTTTGAAGTACACAACGACCGTCTTGATACAGACTGTCTCCAAGATTTTTTTCGAAAGTAATTTGAGCCGCGCTGACCAAAGGCAGTAGAAAAAGAATGAGTAGATTTCGAATCATAGTATGGTTTTTGAATATCTGAAACGTAGTTGTTTTATACCATGTAACACGGAAATTAAACTTCCAATGTTTACACAACGAAATAATTTGACAAGAAATTTTTGACTTGTTAAGAGGGGTTATATCAATCCAGCTTAAGAACGGCAAGAAAGGCCTGCTGCGGAATCTCCACATTGCCCACCTGACGCATGCGCTTCTTTCCTTCCTTCTGCTTTTCGAGGAGCTTTCGTTTACGGGAAATGTCACCACCGTAACATTTCGCAGTCACATCTTTACGTAATGCCTTCACCGTTTCACGGGCGATAATCTTTGCCCCGATAGATGCCTGAATGATGATTTCGAATTGCTGACGCGTGATCAGTTCTTTCAACTTCTCGCACATTTTCTTTCCGAACTCATAAGAATGGCTGCGGTGAACGAGTGCAGACAACGCATCGACCGGCTCACTGTTGAGACGGATATCCAGCTTGACCAGATCAGACTGCTGATAGCCGATTGGATGATAGTCGAAGGACGCATAACCTTTGGAGATGGATTTAAGCTTATCGTAAAAATCAAAAACGATTTCCGCGAGTGGCATATCAAAATGCAACTCAACACGATCTGTCGTCAAGTAATTTTGATTAACGATAACACCGCGCTTACCAATACACAACGTCATAATCGAACCAATAAATTCAGACTTGGTAATGATTTGCGCACGGATATACGGCTCTTCAATACGTTCCAGGTAATTCGGATCCGGCATTTCGCTCGGGTTATGAATATCCTGAACTTCCCCATTCGTCAGATATGCTGTATAGGATACGTTCGGAACGGTGGTAATTACCGTCATGTTGAATTCACGCTCCAATCGCTCCTGGATGATTTCCATGTGGAGCATCCCCAGAAAGCCGCAACGGAAACCGAAACCAAGTGCTGCTGAAGCTTCCGGTTGAAACACTAACGAAGCATCGTTAAGCTGCAACTTCTCCATAGAATTACGCAACTCTTCGTACTCATCCGTATCCACCGGATAAATACCTGCGAAGACCATTGGTTTTACATCTTCGAAACCTTTGATCGCTTCTACACACGGACGCTCTCGGTTGGTGATCGTATCACCTACTTTTACTTCAGATGCCTGCTTGATACCGGAAATAATATAACCTACGTCACCTGTCTTGACCACATCACGCGGATGTTTGTCGAGCTTCAAAATACCGATCTCATCGGCGATATATTCTTTACCTGTATTGACAAACTTAACTTTATCGTTCTTTCGGATTTCTCCATCAATGACACGGAAGTACGCGATAATTCCACGGAAAGAATTGAATACGGAGTCAAAGATCAGCGCCTTCAGCGGTGCTTCCGGTTCGCCTTTAGGAGGCGGAATTCGCTCAACGATTGCTTTGAGAATATCTTCGATACCTAATCCTGTTTTTGCACTTGCCGGAATGATATCATCGCGCTCGCACATTACAAGATCCGTAATTTGATCTTTCACCACTTCCGGATCAGCGCTTGGCAAATCGATCTTGTTCATCACCGGAACGATGGTCAGGTTGTTGTCCAGGGCGAGGTATAAATTAGAAATGGTCTGCGCCTGAATTCCCTGTGCAGCATCGACAATCAAAAGTGCACCTTCACAAGCAGCGATGGCACGGGATACTTCGTAAGAGAAGTCAACGTGACCAGGTGTATCAATAAGATTGAGCGTGTATTTCTCACCATTGTACAGGTACTCCATCTGTATGGCGTGACTCTTAATGGTGATACCACGCTCACGTTCCAGGTCCATGTCATCCAGCACTTGCGCCTGCAGGTCCTTTTTGGAAATCGTCTTTGTATATTCCAACAGACGATCGGCCAGTGTAGACTTACCGTGGTCGATGTGGGCAATGATGCAGAAATTGCGGATGTTTTTCACGTTGATTGGGAATGCCGATTTCCGTCCAAATCATTGTTAATCAATTAATTAACAGTTAATTAGGATCCAATTCGGGTTGCAAATGTACGAAAAATCGCGGAATTTCCATTGGCTGGAATGAGCGTCAAAGGGCGGACATCTCAGTTTTCTTTGTCTTCAACGTGTAATATATGTAATAGGCGATGAATTATCGGCGCAAAGAAAACGGCCGTGATACTGAGGAAAGCTACACCGCTATACAGCGCATAGAAGGAAGAGAAAAGTACTGCCGATTGGGAATTCATCACTGCCACTGGTCCCATTCCGGTAAGAATCATGGATGACATATGAAATGCCGTCAACCAATCGAGTTCGCCAATGTAATGATAGCCGAACACGCCAATTGCCAAAGAAAAAGCAATTAAAACGAGTGCGAACAAACTATACCGACCCAGTCGTACTGCGAAGCGTTGCCAAGTGACTACCTTTTGTTTGCGGTGTTCCAATTTCATTACATGCAAGGATTAAAGGGAAAACAACATTAGTCCAGTTGACACAACGATTTACATAATTAGCGAATACAAATTAAACAATTCAGCCGGTAATCCATTATAATACTTGAATTTTTACGACCTTTAGCCGTCTTTATGAAAGTCACCGAACACCTCAAAAACGCCAACGGAAAGACACTTTTTTCCGTTGAAATATTGCCTCCTCTAAAAGGAAAAGGCATTCAAAGCATTTATGAGATATTGGATCCAATAATGGATTTCAAACCTGCGTTTGTTGACGTAACGTATCATCGCGAGGAGTACATCTACAAAAAGCATCCGAACGGATTGCTGGAAAAGATCTCCATGCGCAAACGACCGGGAACGGTTGGCATTTGTGCGGCTATTATCAATCATTACAAAGTCGATACTGTTCCTCACATCATTTGCGGTGGTTTCTCCAAAGAAGAAACAGAAAATGCATTGATCGACCTTAGCTTCCTTGGCATAGATAATGTTTTGTTGTTGCGCGGCGATGCCATAAAATCCGAGCCGGTGTTCGAACCCCATCCGATGGGACATCGTTATGCACTCGATCTTGTACAACAAGTAGTGAGCATGAACAGTGGTAAATACATCGATGAAGACTTGAAAGACGTTAGCCCTTCCAATTTCTGCATCGGCGTTGCGGGCTATCCTGAAAAACATTTTGAAGCCCCGAACCTCAACAAAGATTTGTCGTTTCTCAAAGCGAAAATCGATGCGGGCGCCGATTATGTTGTGACGCAGATGTTTTTCGACAATGCAAAGTTTTTTGAATTTGTTGATTTGTGTCGCAAGAACGGTATCACTGTTCCAATCATTCCGGGACTAAAACCTATCACTACTTCCAAGCAATTAACGGTTCTTCCTAAAATATTCCACGTTGATATTCCGCAGGATTTAATTGACGCTGTCGAAAATGCTAAATCGGAAAAGGATGTCAAGCAAGTAGGAATTGACTGGTGTATACAGCAGTCGAAGGAACTGATGAATGCAGGAGTGCCTTGTTTGCACTACTACACGATGGGTAATGCAGAACTGACCTGTCGTATCGCCGAAAAAGTTTTCTGATTACAACTATCGAGTTTTCATCTCAAGTAATTCCTTTATTGGAAATACTTGTTCATAAGCATATAATCGATATTGTCTGCTTGAGAGTGACAACCCGTACAAGCACTGCCTTTATTTTTCGCCGGCTCGGCGACGTTTTCATCCGCATCAATATAGCCCCAAACCCATCCGTTTGCATCGGCATCAGAACTGGAGGAATTCTTTTTCAAAATCGCATAGCGACTAAGTGATGTCGATGAACGGTATAGTTCTTTTACTATGAGAGAACCTTCGGGAAAAACAGCTCCCGGCTTAATTTTACCTAGCGTATCCAATTGTGATGCCGCAGTCACATTATATCGTGTTCTCAGATAAGAGAAATTGTGACCACTACCTGCACTTTTCGGCAGTAACGAGCTATTGAACTTATACCAGAAAAAAATGGTCGACGCCTTTGCTTCATCGTACAACTCTTTATCAGTGCCTTTCAACTGATCTTCTTTGGTACATGCAAAAGATACTAATAGCAGTACAATTAAAAATAAGCGATTGAATAATTTCATATGCAATTTAATTCAGTAATTTAAATATACATCCACTTATCGCTGAACAGATACGAGTCGAGCTACATATTTGCCAATAACATCAAACTCAAGGTTCACTTTGTCACC
>JBEGUX010000254.1:0-4637 GCA_041178685.1 Bacteroidota bacterium | reverse complement strand
CTTTGATATCGATCGGGAGCTATCGACCTATTTGTTCAATATTTTCATCATCAATAACCTTCTCGGAATGGTAATTTTCCCTTTTACCATCATCATGGCCTTTAATCCCGGAGTTGACGGTTCTTGGATTTTTACTGTGTGTTTGATTGTTATCGGGGTACTTTATCTATTTCGCTTGTTTCGTGGACTTCAAATCGGGCTGAATACCCCAGGGGTCTCGCTGCTCTATTTATTTTTGTATCTTTGCAGCCTTGAATTAGCACCGCTTTTAGTTTTGTTCCGGATTACGGGCACGAATTAAAAGTGCAGGTTTGATAATCCGGAAGTTGCCAATGAGTACCAAAGTCAAAACAATACTGGTTACACAACCTAAACCGGAAACGGAAAAATCGCCGTATTTCGACTTAGCAAAGAAACACAGCCTTAAGATTGACTTTCGCCCTTTTATTCAGGTTGAGCCTATCTCCGCAAAAGATTTCCGTAAAGACAAGGTCAATATTCCTGAGCATACGGCTGTAATACTAACCAGCCGGAACGCTGCTGACCATTTCTTCCGCATTTGTAACGAGCTCCGCATTACCGTACCTGAAACGATGAAATATTTCTGCGTCTCAGAATCAACGGCCTATTACTTGCAAAAGTTCGTTGTCTACCGTAAACGTAAAATTTTCTTCGGCAAACAAACCATCAACGACCTGATGGACGTGCTGAAAAAACATAAGAAGGAAAAGTTTTTGGTTCCCTGCACAGACATCCACAAGCAAGAAATTTTTGAAACGCTGGATGCGCATAGTATTGACTACACCAAAGCAGTGATCTACAAAACCGTTGCCAGCGATCTTTCCGATCTTGAAAAAGTAAACTACGACGTACTCGTATTTTTCAGTCCTTCAGGCATCACTTCGCTGTTAAAGAACTTCCCGAAGTTCAAGCAGAATACCACCCGTATCGCTGCATTCGGACCGGCCACTGCACAAGCTGTGCTAGATGCCGGACTGCGACTCGATATTCAAGCTCCTGTTCCTGCAGCACCATCGATGACGATGGCGCTTGAACAGTATATCAAGAAAGCCAACAAATAATCCTGTCATGAGTGCTATCCTTTCCGGCAGGCAAACTTTACGCAAACCGGAACGGTTGGTAAGTAAACTGGCGTTTGATCGTTTGATGAAAAGCGGCAAACGGCAGCACGATCCGCCTGTTAGTGCCGTCTGGACATCCATGTCACTACCAACGACAGCACCTGCTCAGGTAGCTTTCAGTGTTCCCAAGCGACAATTTCCAAGAGCCGTTGATCGCAATCGTGTAAAACGGCTGATGCGTGAAGTGTACAGGAAAAATAAAACCATCGTTTATCCGTTAATTCAAGGAAAAGGAAAACAATACGCGATTTTGTTCGTATACACTTCCAATAAACTTCCCTCCTATGCGGAGGTTAACGATAAGATCTGCAACCTACTGAATCGCCTTGCTGACGTTCTTCAAAAATCTCCTGAATAAACTGTTCATCGGAATCATCCGGTTCTATCAAATCGCCATCTCCCCGCTGCTTCGTCCGGCTTGCAGGTACAACCCTTCGTGTTCTAATTACGGCTTGCAAGCTTTACGCAAGCACGGCCCGTTCAAAGGTGGCTACCTCACCATACGACGTTTGATGCGTTGTCATCCCTGGGGAGGAAGCGGATATGATCCGGTGCCATAATAATATTTAACTCATATTTCATGCGAGACTTTCTTCGCCGATTCCGTCTTTATCTTGCCTTTGCCGCTACGTTACTGGTGTGCTTCATCAGCTTCAGTTTTGTTGATGAATATTTTGAAGTATCCAAGCAACTTGATATTTTCTCAACACTGTACCGTGAAGTCAATCTTCATTATGTTGATCGAACCGATCCCGGCAAGTTGATGAAAACCGGTATCGATGCGATGCTGGAAACACTCGACCCGTACACTACTTACATTCCCGAGTCTGATATTGAAGATTATCGTTTTATGACAACCGGACAATACGGCGGAATTGGTGCGTTAGTCCGACAGAAAGGTGATTACGTTGTAATCAGCGAACCGTACGAAGGATTTCCGGCGCAACTGAATGATCTTCGCGCAGGCGATGAGTTAGTTGAGATTGATGGCAAATCCTTGAAAGGAAAAAAGACGGACGAAGTCAGCCGTTTATTGAAAGGTTCTCCGGGTACCAGTTTCAAACTGATCATTCGCCGCGAAGGACAATCCGGCACTTTAGAGAAGAACATCACGCGCTCGGAAATTAAAGTGAAATGTGTTCCTTACTATGCAATGCTAAACGACAGTATTGGTTATGTTAAACTCACCGGTTTTACCGATAAGTCAACCATCGAAACAGCGGCTGCTATTCGGGCATTGAAAGAAAAAGGAGAACTCAAAGGTCTTATTCTGGATCTGCGGGGAAATCCGGGTGGATTATTGCAAGAAGCGGTAAATATTTCAAATCTGTTTCTGCCGCGTGGCGAAGATATCGTTTCCACCAAAGGGCGAATGCAGGACATGGACAAGAATTACAAAGCTGTTGCTCCGCCTTTGGACGATCAAATTCCACTAGCCGTACTTGTCAATAGCGGTTCAGCCTCTGCTTCAGAAATTGTTTCCGGATCACTCCAGGATCTCGACAGAGCGGTAATCATCGGTCAACGTACATACGGAAAAGGATTGGTGCAAAGTACGCGTCCGCTTTCGTATAATTCGCAATTGAAAGTAACCACTGCCAAGTATTACATTCCAAGTGGTCGCTGTATACAGGCAGTAGATTATTCTAACCGTAACTCGGATGGAAGCGTTGGAAAAGTTCCTGATTCATTGATGCATGAATTTAAAACAAAAGGCGGAAGAACAGTGCGGGACGGAGGAGGTATATTGCCGGACATAAAGACCGAACCGCGTAAATACAGCAACATTACCACTAGTTTGATCACAAAAAATATTGTTTTTGATTTTGCTACACGTTATCGCACCCTGCACGATTCAGTAACGCTTCCCGTCAATTTTTCTTTAAACGAAAATGACTGGAAAGAATTCATGGACTTTTTGAAGAACAAAGAGTACGAATACAGTACGAAAAGCGAACGTTCTTTGGAGGAAATGAAAAAGAACGCGGAGGAAGAGAATTACTTCGGCACCATTGAAAAAGAATATATTGCCCTTAAAGAAAAACTAGTCAGCGACAAACAATCTGACTTGCTAAAACACAAAGAAGAAATCCTTCAGGTGCTCGAAGAAGAAATCATCACTCGCTATTATTTTCAAACTGGCCGAACGGCAGCAAGCATAGACCATGATGAAGATGTAAGTACCGCACGCGAACTCTTGAAGCAACCGGATAGGTATCGAAGCATTCTCAATGGAATTTCTGCAGTGAAAAAATAATTGCGATCTTGTAACGTGATCGATCAGCGCAATACTTTTCTCAGTATTTACCGTCAACAGCCTTTGCTGATGATTGGTCTTACGCTATTGCTCATTGGGTTACCGCTTTCACTTTTTCTGACCAGTTTATCGCAGTTCTTTCTAGCCGGCAGCTTTTTTCTTGAGGGCTCCGTCAAAGAAAAATGGAAACGCTTCTTAGCCAGCGGGATCGCAGTTTATGTGGCATTCTTCTGGCTCTACCACGTTATTGGTTTGGCATGGACCACCGATTTACACGAGGGAATAAAAGACATACGCATTAAAATCCCTCTTCTTGCACTTCCGCTTATTCTTGCAGGGAGTGGCCCACTGCAACAACATCAATTCCGTTACCTGCTTTACATATTTGTAGCTGCAGTTCTAACCGGCACATTGGTTCACAGTGCGGTGCTGATCGGCTGGATTCCATACGACGTTCGCGACGTTCGCGATATTTTCATTTTTAAGATTTCGCACATACGATTTTCATTGTTCGTCTGCTTGGGGATAGTGATTTGCTACTGGCTTGGCCGCAATACAGACTGGATACAGCGCATCGTATTATTAATTGTTGGCTGCTGGCTAGCAACGTTTCTTATTTTCACAGCCTCAGCAACAGGACTGTTCATTCTCGGTTTACTTCTTTTTACCTTTTTACTTTTTAAAGTAGTGCCGCAATTACATATGATAATAAAGCTGGCATTAATCATTGTACTACTTTCGGGTGCTTATTACGCAGTAAAAGAAATCACATCCACGTACCAATCTATGAATGTGATTAATGATTATCCCGGAAAATTCAATCACTTCTCTGCAGAAGGACATTATTACTACTCCGACTCTTCAAAGACCGAATACGAGAACGGGCATCGCGTTTGGGTCTATATCAGCGATCCGGAATTGCAACGAGAGTGGGAAAAGGTAAGCAGTATTAGTTACGACTCTTCCGATTTAAAAGGTCAACCCTTACGAGGAACGCTTATCCGCTATATGAGTTCAAAAGGATTGCGCAAGGACGCTTATGGTTTCCGGCAGCTTTCCGCTGAAGATATTCACGCTATCGAGCAAGGTATTGGCAATTATTCATACGTGAACATGTCCGGTGTAGAACGAAGATTCAAAGAAACCCTTTGGGAGCTTGATAAATACGAACGTAATGGTGATGCCAACGGTCACTCGCTTGCTCAACGTCTGGAGTATTGGAAAACGGCGTGTTATAT
>JBEGUX010000253.1:0-2722 GCA_041178685.1 Bacteroidota bacterium | reverse complement strand
TGTAGTACTTGATTCAACTTTTCATCCGGCAAGTGCTTTGGATTGCCCAACAGCCATCCATATTGCTGATCCTTATTTTATGTCTGTTTTGCTGACGAGTAAATCAGAATTGCTGGATGTAATTTACACTAAGACCAAGGATGTAAGATTTCTTGTAGCTCGACATGAGTATAATAAGCAGAGGCTACTGCTATGGGATGAGATATTGGCGAAATTTGATAATCGTAATATCGGTTCGGTGATTAGTATCTGGAATCATGCTCCATTTGAAGAGGCAATTCAGAGCGCTTATGAGTTGTATGAGATTACAGGTAAGCGTGAATTTGAGGAAGAGATATTTGATATTGCTGAAAAGGGAAGAAATAATGAATATGTGCAGCAGCTAATTAAAAGAGGCGTTCTCGCAAAAGGAGGTAATGGGATTACATCGTATTCCTTACCATTAATAACGCTGCAGAAAAATTTGAAAGATGATGAAATTTTTATTGAGTTTGTGCACTCGCCAAATAATGATATAAAAAATAGTTTTGGAGTTGTTGTCAAAAGGAATCGCTATGGAGTTGTAAAGCTGCCTCATAACCGTTATGTGGATTCATTGCAAAGAGAATTACAGATATCGATGAAGGAAGGTGATGCGAAATCATATAATATAGTTGCTGGCGTAATTTATGATTCTTTATTGTTTCCGCTAATCAAGAAGGCTGGAGATCGGATAACTTCCATTGTAATCTCAGCCGGTGGTGCTTACGGAAAAATACCTTTTGAAGCGGTCACTTTTTCCCGCAGCTCCAATGCAAAAGATTTCAGGAACTTGGATTACCTTATTCATCATTACTCGATCAGTTATGCATTAAGTGCGGGAATGAATTATCTGTCGAATAGTA
Organism: Bacteroidota bacterium; assembly: GCA_041178685.1. Lineage (GTDB taxonomy): Bacteria > Bacteroidota > Bacteroidia > AKYH767-A > 2013-40CM-41-45 > Pollutiaquabacter. The sequence goes on along the minus strand of JBEGUX010000253.1, from coordinate 1,838 downwards.
GACAAACACGCGAAATAGTATCAGATAAAATCGCTGTATATGTACCCAAGACAGATACATTGCCCGAGTTGTTATTTTCACGGAGACAAGCCAATATTTTGCAATCCAATATCAAAGGCGATTATTATTTTGATCACCAGGCAACATTAACCAAATTTGAAACTGCAGCTTCCGGGCATACGGTGGTTCAAGTTGCTACCCATTCCTCACCTGCTAACGCAGTCAATGAGGAGGGCGATTTGCTTTTTTCGGATGGCAGCTTGCAGCTCGGAGATTTGTACAGCAAAAAGATAATTACCGACTTGTGTGTGATTTCTGCCTGTCAGACAGGCGATGGAAGGCAAGAATATGGTGAAGGAACTAAAAGCTTCTCCCGCGCTTTTGCCTACTCCGGAGCTAAAACTACCTTGAGTACACTGTGGTGTGTTGACGACAGAGCTACTGCGATGATCTTGGAGAAATTCTATGCCAATCTAACCGTTGGTAAGACTGTTGGTGATGCGGCAACAGCTGCTAAAAGGGATTTTCTATCCAATTGTATATCGCCCGAACTGGCCAATCCTTTTTATTGGGCGGGATTGATTGTTACAGGCAATCCGCAAACATGCGTTTCTATAGGTAAAAAGGTTGATTATAAATGGATTTGGCTAATGTTGCCGGCACTACTAATTGGTGGCTTTTATTTTTTTCGAAGACGAAAAGGAGTTTAATAATTCACTGCTAAGTTTATTTTTGTTTTACGGTTACCTTTTAGGTTTTCGTTTGATTAAGCGACAGAAACTTAATCTTAATCACATGAAAAAAATTGTACTTATCCTCGCGGTTGTTTGCGGTCTTTTTGGAATCGCCGTCGCTCAACCAGTTCCATCGTATGTTCCTGTTAACGGACTTGTCGGTTGGTGGCCGTTTAATGGAAATGCTAATGATGAAAGTGGAAATGGACATAATGGTGCCGTTTATGGTGCAACACTAACCGACGATCGATTTGGAAGCATGTCTAGTGCGTATTATTTTAATGGCACCTCAGACTATATTGAGAGTAATGACATCGGCTTGCCTGCAGGTGGCGATCTTTATTCATTCAATGCATGGGTATTCATTGATCAGCCTCAAAATAACTCTTGGTGTACAATCCTAAGCTATGGAACAAACAATAATACCAATGCGGACGATGGAAAAAGCTGTGAGTTTTGGTTGACTAGTAACGCAAATAGTACGCAAATTATCTCTAATAACTATCGTGGACGTGCTAATAGAGGGGAAGTTGATAGTATTAATTATAGAGGAGTATGGCATATGATTACATTTCTAAAGCCAATTGGGGATTCATTGGGAACTTGGTATTTTGATGGGCAACCTATTCCAACAACAGATCAAATTATTCAGGGCACGACAAGAAACATAGTTTTATCCGGAATATTAAAAATTGGTCGGGCGCTGACTAATGTGTCGCCTTACGAATACTATTGGTATGGTAAGCTTGACGATATTGGAATTTGGAACCGCTTACTTACTCAACAGGAAATTAACAATTTATACAATGCATCACCACCGCCTCCGTGTAGTCCGTTGGCAGCAAATCTTAACAATGGTCTTGTCGGGTATTGGCCTTTCTGCGGAAACGCGAATGATGAAAGTGGGAATGGAAATAATGGAACAGTTAATGGCGCAACACTTTATACTGATCGTTTTGGAAATTCCAATAGCGCCTATAGTTTTAATAGCACCGGCAGTGGAAATAATATTACGGTTCCTAATTCTGCAAGTTTAAATTTTAATGGTGATTTGAGTTTTAGCTTGTGGGTTAAGACAACTTCAATTATCCAAAATGCTACATG
>JBEGUX010000252.1:0-9339 GCA_041178685.1 Bacteroidota bacterium | reverse complement strand
GAATAGAAAAATTTATTCCTGTTTTGATAAAAGAAGTTGTTGACGAACCACTACATCCGCCACAAACAACTGTAATAGCACCGCTGGTCATTGCGGCTGTCACTGTCATGGTAATTTGTGTCGTACTATTCACGACATAGTTGGTAGATCCAATAGAGACATTATTCACCCTTACATCCGTAACACCGATGAAGTTGCTGCCGGTAATGGTGACCACTGTGCCTGATGCACCACTACTCGGTGTACAGCTTGATATAATAATAGCCGATGGCTCTGTTATCGTATACGTAGCGGATGCTGTGCAACCGGTTGTTATATCAGTAGCTGTAATTGAATACGCGCCTGGTGTAAGGTTGGTCAAATCTTGGGTTGTTGCAGCGTTTGACCAACTATACGAATAGTTTCCACTTCCGGCACTTGGTGATATATCTATTGTTCCATTCGCCGATCCGAAACATGTCGCGTTGGTTGTTACTCCTGAAATTGATAGGGTATTTACCGTAATGTTCGTAGAGGCGCTTGACGAACATCCGTTAGCGCCCGTAGCAGTGGCTGTTACCGTATATGTTCCTGCACCAACGCCGGGATTAAACTGTCCACCACTAACACCGGTTCCTGTTATGGTTGCTGTAGGTGGAGAATAGTTTAGAGTAACCGGAGTAGCGTTTGCGCATAACGGAGCTACAGCAGCAATTGAAACGGCCGGACCGTTGTTGACCATAACAACAACCGTGTCTTTTGATGTGTAGCCTGATGGCGTATATGTAGCTGTCAAAATATAGGTTGTAGTTGACGTGGGACTTGCTGTTGGATTACTGACTGTAGATGATGATAGTCCTATAGCTGGCGACCAGGAATATGTCATGCCCGTTATAGATGATGAACCAATTGTGGTAGCTGCTCCCGAACAAATAGTTTGGTCAACACCGGCGCTCACCGTTATCGGTGTGCCTACCAATAAAATATTATCGACATATAGGTTGTTTCCGTAGCGACCAATATTTCTGAAGGCTACGATGACATTGTTTCCTACAAAAGAATTAAGACTAATTGTCTCCTGTCGCCATTGTGTTGACGTGGGAATAAATTCGTTGGTGTTTGTCGTTCCGGTAGTATTTAATGATGAACCGTATTTAAGATAAACGGAGGTAAATGAAGCTCCGCAATTAGTAGATACTAAAACTTGCAAGGAGTCAACATAGGTAGTCAGCGAATACGGCTGATAGGCTACATCAAATTTCAATGTAGCGGAAGAATAGGCTGTAATATCTATGCTTGCAGATCGAAATTCATCGTACGCTCCGGCGGCATCGACGCTGTAGTTGTCGTAGTACATGGAATTAGTTGTTGTACCAAATCCTCCTGCACCGGAAAAACGTGCCCATGCTTTTGCATCGTTGCCGGCATCAACATTATTCCAATACGTAGGAGGAAATGCGGGATCTTCGAATCCTTCGGTAACGGTGAGTTGTCGACCCACGGTACTGATATAAGCTGTTTGTGTTATTGTGCTACTCGTAGTGCCATTGGAAACAGTAAGTGTGACATCATAATTTCCAATAGTAGAGTACGTGACGGCTGGCGTAGCCGAAGTTGATGTTGATGGCGTTCCGCCCGGAAACGACCAAGTTCTGGAAACTACATTTCCGGTAGATAGGTCCGAAAAGTTGACAACTCCTCCTACACAAGGCTTTGTATTATCTGCCGCAAAATTGGCCGTCATAGAACGTAGGTTACTTATCGGCGTTTCAAATACACCGCGACCATAAGTAAATGCGCGTAACGCTGTATTGGCTGTGCTATCATTGTATATAGACATGTCCACAATCGTAGTGCGCGAAGGAAGTCCGGTGCTGTATAATGTCCAGGTCGTTGCAGAAGCCGTTTTATAATACACAGCACCTCCGGTTGCAACAAACACTAATTCATTGGATGAAAAAAATTCATCCGCAATGATTGCAGTATGATTATACGAAGGAAGGTTATACGTAATATTTGTCCACGTAGCGCCATTATCTGCAGATCGATAAACACGTGTATTAGTAGTGATGTAGATCACACTATTATTCGTTTTTATAGACGTGATGTGGGCTTCAACATTTGCAGCATTGGGTAAACTAACGGTTGTAAAAGTGGGTGTTGTTGCCTGCGCATTGGAGGAAATATGAATCTTCTGATCAGCAGTAATTACATACAATCTGTTCGGGTCAGAAAAATGCATATGCATTTTCATGATCATAGTTCCGGTATTGAATATATTGGACCAGGTTGGTGATCCAGCAGTAAGATTGGTTGTTCGCCAGACGACCGTGTCGCCAACAAATGCAAGGTTGGAATTACTGCGATGAAACGCTATATCGGAGAAATCTGTCACACTAGCAGGAAGACCATAAGCTGCTTCACTACCATTGACCAGGCGGCGCTTCGGCAAATTTACACCTCCCCAATCGGGAAGATAATAGTAAACCATAGAACTATTGGAGCGGTAATCAAATACACAATGCGATTGCCAGTCGCCGCCGCGATTGGTGTACCACGTGGTGGAAGTAGCATATAATTCACCATTATCCTGCGTGCCAATGCTCATCATATCACGGCGTGTTGGACTGCAACTGCCGTGATAAATTTCGTATCCATAAAGTCCGTCGCTCTTCGGAACCCAGTTGTTACCTCCATCTGTGCTCAGCCAAACACCACCGTCGTTCATGTTCCATAGTTGCGTGGTATTATAGGGGCTCACAACAACCTGGTGCATATCGGTGTGCACTTTTTGATACCAAACCGTGAGCTGCGTCCAGGTCGAACCTCCGTTGGTAGATTTCCAAACGTTATGTGCCACGAAATAAACGATGTCGCGATTAGTGCGATCGATGCCAAGACCTGTGTTGTAGTCTCCTTGTCCGGGATCAGCAGAACTGTTCGTATACCCCGTGAGAAAAGGAGAAAGATTATCTTTCACTGCAGAAAAACTGGTTCCGCCATTGGTGGAACGGAATAACGTTCCACCTTTTGCATTCATATAAAAGTAAACATAGTTACTATCGGCAGGTGTCACGCCAATACGCGTTCCTCCGCCGGTAGAATATCCTGAAGGAATGTAAATACCGGATGTGATCTGTGTCCACGTGTCACCGAAATCATTGGAGATGTATAGTTCTGCATTCCGTGTAGACGCAAACAGCACGCGACTTGTAGTATTGGCTTTACGCACCATGTCATCAAAGGCAATATTGCCCGACTTGAGTGTCCATGTAGAGCCGGCATTTGTTGTCTTATATATTCCAGTATTAGTGGCGGCAACAATAATCTGGTTGTTGTTCGGATCCATGATCATCTCTACGATAATCTTTCCGGTGAGTGTGGTTTGTGTAAATGTTGTACCGCCATTCGTCGACTTCCATACGCCGGATCCGTTGGAGTAATAATTATGATCGCCGCCGCCGAGATAAATTGTTTGATCGTTGGTGTGATCAATACAAACGGAAGCGAAGCGCGTGTTAAGCGTGAGATTGTCGCAGCCCGGAGCCACACTCCACGAGGTTCCTGCATTGGAAGAAATGAATAGTCCACCACGCGCGCTCACCGCATACATTTTTTGTGAGTTGGTGGGATGGAATTTCATCTGACTGACGCGACTGATTCCATGAATTTGTCCGGAAGCGTTGGTAGGAAAAAAGTCGGCCTTGTAGGGCGTCCAGGATGCTGTTTGTGCAACGACAGAGTTGGCTCCAACAACTAGAAGCAACAGAACAATAAATAAGTGGCGAATAGAAAGCATCGGTTATTTCTTTTCTTGCTGTTCCTGCTGTTGCTTTAACCAAATTTGATTTCGCTCTTCGTAGGTGAGTATATGACCATCTTCCTGTACCCACGGTTTCACTTCGCGGGCCCAGTTTTCAAATCGCTTCGACTGGTATTTAAGATATTCCGTTTGTTCAAGTGCTGCTCCCGACAATTTTTTCTTTCGTCGTTCTTCGCGCTCCCGTTCGCGCTCTTCTTCTTTTGTTAGTTCGCGACGACCATTTGCGTTGCGCTCCATTTCTTCTTCTTCGCCCGAGGGGCGCGTATGCGTTTCCCAATAGGTTTTGTACGCTTTAATGGCTTCAAAATAATTGGTGTTCGGATCTTCCATCATGATTACCCATGACGGTGTTTCCATGGAGGATGGAGTTGGTGAAGATTGACCGTTGGACGAAATAACGCCAAATGCAAAAAAAAGTAGTAATAAATTACGCATGGCCATCATCGAGATTCGGAATTGGTCTTAATTCAAATATAAGGATTTGCGAGAGATGAATTCAATACAGAAAGTGAATATCAGTTTTATATAGTATGACATCTTTAATTTAGACGTAAAAATGATATTTTAGTTGCCGAATCAATTAAAAAATGAATAAAACAACGCTTTTTCAAGTAGGCTTAAGGGTGGTCCTGCTGCTTTCAATAAGTATAAACGCAACATCGTCAACACGCCTCATCAAAAATGGAAGTTCAGACCACCTCATTGTACTCCCTAATGCTCCAACTCCCGCTGAACAACGTGCTGCCGGTATTCTTCAATCCTATTTAAAAAAAGTTAGTGGCGCTGAATTGGACATCGTTTCCGAAAAATCACTCATCAAGAAAAATCAACCCGCCCTATTCATCGGTAACACCTCCGCAGCGCAACAGCAATTTAAAAACTATCGCGATACGCTCGCGCTCGATGGCTACCGTATCGTATCAAAAAATAATCAGCTTTTTCTTTTAGGCGGAATACGCAACGGCGTTGTTTATGCCACAACTGCTTTTCTGGAAGATGTCGTCGGATGCAGGAAATTCAGCGCTGTTGCAGAATATATTCCCGTAAAAAAGAATATTTCAATTCCTGTTATTGATACAACTTCGATGCCGGCTGTAAATATTCGAGTAGTAAACGGTCCGATGGCCGAAGACGCAGCTGTCAAAGACTGGCGACGAGTTACTACGATATCCGACGACTGGAGGGAGAATGACTGGAAAGGGTATTACGTGCATACCTTCAATCGTTTGATTCCTCCTGCAGTCTATTTTGAAAAACATCCGGAGTACTTTGGATTAATCAACGGCGAACGAAAACCGTATGCTCAATTGTGTTTGTCGAATCCGGAGGTGCTGCAAAAAGTCATCGACACGCTGCAACAAGAAATGGCCGCTCACTCATCTATAAAATACTGGTCCGTAAGCCCGAACGATGATTTCGAATACTGTCGCTGCTCCGCGTGCGCTCATATTGATTCGCTGGAAGGTAATCCAACCGGTTTGCTATTACGATTCGTTAATAGTATAGCAAAAAGATTTCCGGATAAAACCATTACCACGCTCGCTTACTCCTACACGCGTCACGCTCCTAAAATCACACGACCGCGATCTAACGTGATGATCACCTTGTGCAGTATTGAAATGGACCGCTCGGAATCCATTCAATCGAGTCGCTCCGGAACATCGTTTGTCGAAGATCTGATCAACTGGAACGGGATCTGCAACAACCTGATGATTTGGGATTACGAGGTGCAATTCACCAACTACATTTCGCCCTTTCCGCTCTTTCATACCTTACAGCCTAATTTACAACTCTTCAACCGTTACGGCGCTAAAGCACATTTCCAGCAGTGTTATGTAGAGCGCGGTGTTGAGTTTGCGGAATTAAAACTCTATGTGCTGAGTAAGTTGTTATGGAATCCTGATGTCAACGTCAACGAAATCGTACAGGATTTTATGAAACACTATTACAGCGCAGCGGCTCCTTTTGTACAGAATTATTTTGATCGATTGCATGCGGAAGAAATTGCAACCGGTCAGTCGCTCGACATCTACGGAACACCGGCATCATTTGCTAACACGTTATTGTCGCCGGAATTACTCTCCTTTTATAACAATGAATTTGATCGTGCAGAGCAAGCGGTTAAGAACGATTCCGTACTACTCGAACGCGTAAAGATTGCCCGTTTGCCCTTACTCTTCGGCGAGATGGAAATTGCAAAAACTGATCTCTTCGGCGAACGCGGTTGGTTTTCACGTGAAAACGGTTCCTTTGAAATTATTCCACAAAAAACGGCGCTACTCGATACGTTCACTACTATCTGTAGAAGAAACAATATTGTTCCGATGAATGAAAACGGAATGACAACCGAAAAATACCGCGCTTCTACATTACGCTTTATCGATGTGTCCGTTGAAGGAAACCGAGCGTTTGAAAAAACCATTACCTGCGAGCCTGATGCCGACCGCCGGTACTATCACAAAGGACCTTCGCTTTTGACGAACGGTGTTCGCGGCACGGAGAATTATAAGATCAACTGGCTGGGTTGGGAAGGACTGGATGTTGTCTGTACGGTTGACCTGGAATCCGTACAATCACTTACTTCTGCAAGCATCAGTACGTTGCATTTTCCGCAAGCGTGGATTATTCATCCCAACAGTATTGCCTGTTCGATCTCCGACGATGGTATTAGCTATACAACTATAGACACCGTTGCATCAGACAGTACACTTCGAAAAGAGCCCAAGATTGAATCGTATAGTTTTGATTTATCCGGAAAGCGCGCTCGCTACGTTCGCTTCACCGTTGATGGCACCAACACGCTTCCCGAATGGCATACGTATGTCGGGAATAAATCGTGGGTGTTTATCGATGAGTTGATCGTGCGATGATGTGCCGACCTGTTTTTACCTGATATAAAAATAGTATCAACGAAAACCGAAAAGTACGGGAAACAAAAAGGTTACGATAAGCGCCCAAATGCCATAAATTGGCATAAATGCTGTAATACTTTTTGCGACACCTTCAGTGGGCGTTTTATGTTTTAGTGCATTAAATAAATGGCTCGTTAATGAAAATAAAGTGATTAGCATCAACACATTACTTCCAATTACTGCTAATCGGTTTGGCGTAATCCCGAAAGAAATAATGCGATAAACAATGGACGAGAGCACAATTCCGTTCACTAAAATTGTTACAATAGTTAGTGCTAATAAGATTCCAATACCCAAGCGACTTCCTGCTGGTTGTGTGTTTTCAACTACAGAAAAGAAAATGATGGCAATTACTCCCAGCAGTAATACATTGAAAACAATAAGAAAGTCGCGGTCGGTAAACGGATCTTTCCCCGATCCGATCCACGCAGAAAGATAAATCAAAAGCATCACGAGTACTATCGGTGTAAAAACACGTGCAATCACCGGCGAAACTTTATTTACAAGCTGTGGATTAGTGCGAACGAAATGTGTACTAATAAACGGTAGTGATGCAAATGCATAAATACCGACATATTGGATATAAAACTCTTCGATCGGAACGCCAATTACGCTGAACAATACTAGTGTTACGGCCGTAAATAATCCAAACGAAATAGATAATAAGGTTGACATGACAACCAAATCGCCGAAGTATTTCAAAAATTCGAGGCGGCTGGCGCTGTCGTAATTAGCCCTACCTGAAAAAGCAACTGAAAGCAACAACACGTTAAGAACAACCAAATGAATGCACGCTAAATTAATTGTATCACTATTCTGGTTATCCGGTAACATATTTATATAAACCGCCGAGGTAATAAAAAGTAGAGCTAGAGCAAGGAATTTTTTTTTCTGTAGACCATTTCTCCACGCAAAGTATCCGGACAATAGTGGAAAAAGAATTGTTGCAGAATTTCTGGAATAGAATAATTCCTCATTTAGTGAAAATAGTTGTGGCAGTTTTGCCAATGTTCCAGCTAAAACACAAAATAGCAGCAATCGCAACCATTCGCCTTGAGTTCCCCACGCGACACCATTTCCCGATGAATGAGTAAGCCGTTCATACCAGCCACGTGCAATAGGATTTGCTGAAAATTCAGGATACGATTCAAGAAAAGCCCGACGAAAAGCGCTTTTGTTTTGCCTGTAAGTCCGCTCCATCAACTCCGGATTATCCAATAGTTGCGCGATGTCGTCTTTGGTAATTTGCATTGAGAAAAAGAGGTGGTTTTTAAAATAATTGATGACGAGGTAATTGATTTACCACTAAGAAGTATAGAAAGTTGCTAAAGTGGAAAATAAAATTACGATAGGTGTGCTTACAATTTTTGACAAAAGACTGATTCTTTCTTGTCAAAAATAATAGGCAAATAGCTGGTGGAATATGACAAATATCAGCAATAGCAATTACGACAACTCCCCGCGCAAATTCTTCATCAACGATTTCTTCAACGCTACCGGCGATTTCTCATGCGAAAGCAAAAACATCAGCTTTGTAATCGCAGCCTCGGTTGTCATGTCTTTTCCACTGACAACACCAATTCGTTGAAGATGATAGCTCGTCTGATATTTTCCCTGATCAACACTTCCGCCGCTACACTGCGACACATTCAACAACACGACTCCGCGATCGACCGCCGATTTTAAAACACGCAAGAAATCGGGATGCGTCGGTGCGTTGCCACTCCCGTATGTTTCAATCACCGCGGCTTTCAATCCCGGTGTTCGGAGCGTAGTATCAATTACGTCCAGGTGAATGCCGGGATATATTTTTATCAAGGCAACATTAGAATTAAAACCATGTGTCACCTTAAACTTCTTCTTCGATACCGGTAAGATGTCGTCCTTATTAAATTCAATTTCAACACCCGCTTCCGCGAGCGGCGGATAATTCAGTGATTGAAAGGCGTCGAATTTGCTGGACGTATGTTTTTCACTGCGGTTGCCACGCAACAATTGATCATTAAAATAAATACACACTTCAGGAACTACTGTTTTACTCGCTGCAATTTCAGCAGCTGTAACAATGTTGCGCTTGGCATCGGTACGCAATACACCCAGCGGCAATTGCGAGCCGGTGATGATAATTGGTTTTGTAAGTCCATCTATCATAAAACTCAACGCTGATGCGGTATACGCCATCGTGTCGGTACCGTGAAGGATGACAAATCCATCGTAGGAAGTGTAGTTCTTTTCAATCACACGCGCGAGTACTTCCCAAAAATCAGGATTCACGTTGCTGGAATCTATAGGAAGCGGAAATGCATGAAATCCAAAAACACAATCCAATCGTCTAAGCTCCTGCACCTGATCGGTTATCGTTGCAAAGTCAACCGGCTTCAATGCACCGGTCTTCGCATCTTGGCGCATACCTATAGTACCTCCGGTGTAAATGATCAGAATTCTCTTTTGTCGGGTATTCTTTTTTGCTTTTGTCATACGTGATGATCAACACCCGAAGATATCGATCGAGTTTTTTGTTGTTATCCGTGCTACGTCATCGACGCCGCAGTTTTTAATCTCCGCTACTTTTTCCGCAATCAGACGAAGATACGATGGATTGTTTCTTTTTCCGCGATGCGGCGT